>DZCT01000289.1 GCA_022736535.1 Desulfatirhabdium butyrativorans
CGGAATCGGCGGCGGTCCGGCTGAGGGCTGTGATGTCTGCTGAGTCTGTTTCATGGCGTTTGCCATCTGATTCGCCATTGCAAAGCCCATGCCCATGCCCATCCCGTCGGCTGCCGCACTTCCGGGAGTCGACGCGGCTGTTTTGATTGCCTCGGCAGTCTGATACTGCGTGTATGCGCCGAGATTGCCGATAATGCCCATGCTGGCGCGTTTGTCAAGGGCTTCTTCCACCGCAGGCGGCAGCGAGATATTCCCGACGAGAAATTTTGTCAGTTCCAGACCATATACGCCGAATTCATGCCCGATTTTTGCCTCGATAAAACTGCTCAGTTCATCATAGTTGGCGGCAAGATCGAGAATTGGAATTTTGCTCTGTCCGAGCGCGTCGGAGAAGCGTGTAACCATAAGATTTCGCAACTGATTCGAGATTTCATCTGTGGTGAAATGCCCGTCAGTTCCCACGACTTCCCGGATAAATGCCGCGCTGTCATAAATTTTTATGGCGTAAGTTCCGAAAGCAGTCAGGCGCAGAGGACCAAACTCAGGGTCCCGCAACATGAGCGGATTTTTAAGCCCCCATTTCAGATCGGTAAACTGACGCGTGCTGACAAAATAAACTTCTGCTTTGAACGGGCTTTTAAAGCCGTATTTCCACCCTTTGAGCGTGGAAAGTATGGGCATATTCTGCGTTTCCAGCGTGTGCGTCCCCGGCAGAAACACATCTGCCAGCGCGCCCTCGTTGATGAAAACCGCCTGCTGTCCTTCCCGGACAATCAGTTTCGCGCCGTATTTGATCTCATTGTTGCAATGCTCGAAACGAAAGACCATTGTATCGTTTGAATCATCAATCCATTCAATGATGTCAATAAATTCAGATTTCAATCTGTCCCAAAAGCCCATGGTTGCGCCTCCTTAATTTTTTCCTGCTTTTCGTAACTGTTGTGTTTTCACACGGGTTATATAATTGCCCATTCTTTCACAAAACAGCAGATAAGTCAATGGAATGAAGACGATTGGGCAGCCGTGCAGAGAGGCTGTTATGAAACTTATCTCAATTCGCTTTCAAAAATCGGTCTTTTCAACCGTAAAGCGCCCCGGCTAAGAACAGACTCAAATCGCTTAAACCGCTTGAAAAGCGCCCGGGCTGAAAACAGGCACGGAGAACACCGTTTTTTGACAGCGAATTGGTATTATTCTTTATGAATCATTTCTTTTTCCGGGTATCAGCATCTCCCGAATTGCGGGGACGACATATATGTTTTCATGGGGCATTTTGCTGAGGCACGAGGCTAAGAGTCTGTTTTTTTTATAAACAGATTCATGTTTATCCATGATGAACATATCCTTGCCTTTTACTTTGCACAAGCCGCTTTTCACTTTTATGCCCGTGTTCCGAAAATTCTGTTCGGACACAGTAATATCAAGTTTTTCAGCAAGTTGTTTCAGTTGTTGATAAATTTCTTCCGGCTTCATATTGATTCTGTCGTTTTTTATCTTGAAAAATTTGTCAATTGTGTTATCTTACTAAGAAAAAGTAATATAAATAAAAAAAATACAGGAGGTAACACGATGGAACTTTTACAGAAGCGAAGTCAGACTCAGGTAATGGTGGATTCCTTTGTCCAAAGCGTTTACAACTGGATGGCTGTGGGACTCGGACTCACCGCGCTGGTCGCTTTTGGGGTGGCAAGCAGCGATTCTCTTTTTAACCTGATGTATTCTGTGCGTTTTCTGCTGATCATCGGAGAACTGGCATTGGTCTTTATTCTTTCGGCAAGGATTCAGCAAATGTCCGCTTCGACGGCAACCGGGCTTTTTCTTTTTTATTCCGCGCTGAACGGCGCGACACTTTCCGTTATTTTTATTGCATACACCATGTCGTCTATCGCCTCAACCTTCGGGGTCTGTGCGCTGACTTTTGCAGGATGCAGCGTTTACGGCTGGGTGACAAAGCGTGATCTCACCTCATTGGGCAGTTTCTTTATAATGGGGCTGATCGGCATTATTATTGCGTCTCTTATCAATATGTTTATAAAAAGTTCGGCAATGACGATGATTATCAGCTATATCGGCGTGCTGGTTTTTGTTGGACTGACCGCTTACGACACCCAGAAGCTGAAAGACATGGCGCTTTCGCAGCCTGACGGTCTTGATGCCGCGGTGGTCCGCAAAGGCGCAATTATGGGCGCGCTGACGCTGTATTTGGATTTCATCAATATGTTTCTGTTCCTGCTGAACATCCTCGGCGGCAGAAGGAATTAATCGGATCATAGAAACTTTATTTCTCGCAAAGAACGCTGAGAGCGCAAAGAAAAACTTGTATAACATCTTGTTTCCTTTGCGGACTTTGCGAACTTTGCGAGAAACTTTATCTCTCGCAAAGAACGCAGAGAGCGCAAAGAAAAACTTGTATAACATCTTGTTTCCTTTGCGGACTTTGCGAACTTTGCGAGAAACTTTTATCTCTCGCAAAGAACGCAGAGAGCGCAAAGAAAAACTTGTATAACATTTTGTTTCCTTTGCGGACTTTGCGAACTTTGCGAGAAACTTCTATCTCTCGCAGAGAAAAAGAGATTCTTCGCTACGCTCAGAATGACACCCCGAAAATCACCTCTTCTACACCACCACCAAAAAAAATGTACAGATTCAAAACTCAAACAATGTCCCATCAACAGTCCGCGGCATAAACACCATCGTGAATCCCCGGATACTGCTGATAAATATGATGAAATACAAATTCGCTCTTTTCCGCCACATCCGCGTCTGAATAGTATTCAACGGGCAGTTGCGAAAATAAGTAGTCATAGATATATGATTTTACTTCTGCCACGGTCGCGGTCTTTTCTCTCCAGTTATCCACCCTAAGCTGTTCCTGTTTCAAGGTGTCCAGCAAGATCACAGCATTCTTTTTGATCCTGTTCCGCTCACGGGCTGAAATCTCCGGTTTTTGCAGCAAATCAAAGAGCGCAAGCTGTTCTTCGCTCAGACCTTCTTTCGCAGCCCGGGATTCTTCTTCTGACAGATTTTTGACCAATTCCACCAGTTGCTCAAAAGTTTCTTCAATGCCTGCCCGGTCTTTTTCAAGGTTGTACGCCTCGATAATATCCTGATAATGTCTGTAATAATCTATCCGCAGGGGATTCTGTGCGATCATTTCCTTTAATTTGGCTTCTATCCGCTCTTTCAGGGAATAGATCGCGGTATTTTTCCGTTTGGATTTCAAAAATTCCTGCTTCAGCTTTTCAAAGGCGATGCCGCTGATGTCATAGACTTTTCCGAAATTTCGGCTTGATTCGCTGATCTGCGTTTCCGAGGCAACGGCATTGGCGATGATCTCGTGCAGGGATTTCATAATATCTGAAATATCGGCTTTTTCTTTGTTTTCTTGCAGTTTCCTGTAAATCATGCGGATCGCGTCATGTCGGGGTCTGAATTGATTAATGACAGGATCAGGCAGCACGGCTTTGAATTTTTTAAAGACTTCTCGGCTGAGGATTTCAAATTTCTTTTTGCTTTCATCACTGGTATAAACTGCTTCTACCGCGTCTTTGAGCGATTTGATTCTCTCAAAGCCTTCGGAATCCAGCAGGTTTTGCAAGTCAAATCCCAGTGTTTTCAGAAAAGACACGGTTTCGGAAATGGCTTGTTCCAGTGCTTCTATGAGTTCTGCTTTGGATCTGACCGGCGGATCAGGTTTCTCGCTGCCGTCAGTTCCCGCATAAGCTGCCAATGCCTCCTGCAAAGGCTTTAACACGCCGATATAATCCACAATCAGCCCGTTGTTTTTGTCTCGGTATCTCCGATTGGCTCTGGCGATAGCCTGCATCAGCGCATGTCCTTTCAGGGGCTTGTCAAGATACAGGGTCGAAAGACTTTCCACATCAAAACCCGTAAGCCACATCGCACAGACTATCGCCAGCCGGAAGGGGTGCGAGTCATTTTTGAATTCCTTGTCAAGCTCTCTTTCCTTTATTTTTCTGCGATGGGGAATAATGTCCAATCCCCAGTTCTGAAATTTTCTGACTTCGTTCTGCTCTTCGCTGATCACGACCGCGTATTCTGTTTCTTTCATCCATGCCAGAACTTTGTTGAGTTCTGATGTTTCATTTTCATCCGAGGACTTATGAACAGCTTCTTCAAGTTTTCGGATACAGATTTTCCAGTATTTGTCAATCTTATGCCACATTCGGACCGTCGTGAGTTTGTCAATGCAGATCAGCATGGCTTTTCCGCTGTCCCATCGGGCGGTGTATTGTTCCGCAAGGTCTTTGGCGATTCTGTCCAAGCGTTTTTCAGCCGTAAGGATATGGTATTCACGGGAAAGGTCTCTCTCCAACCGGTCTTCCTCATCCGGATTCAGCTCGTATTCCTCCAGTTTTGCAGCGATTTTCTCATTGATGCTGCTGTCCGTGATCCTGAGTTTTTCGCCCCGGTTTTCATAGAAAAGCGGCACGGTTGCGCCGTCCTCCACTGCCCGCCTGAAGTTGTATGCAGAAACATAATCCCCGAATACTTTTCTTGTGATTTCATCATCTTCAAACAAGGGCGTGCCGGTAAATCCGATGAATGCGGCATTGGGCAGGGCATTTCTCATGTTCAGGGCAAATCTGCCGTACTGCGTGCGGTGGGCTTCGTCAGAGATAACGATGATGTCGTTCCGCTCTGAATACGCTTTTTCCGCTTCCTTGTTGAATTTGTGGATGAGCGTAAAGATGTAGCGATGGTCTTGTTTCAGGAGTTCTTTGAGATGTTCGCCGCCGGATGCCCAGACATGACTGCCGGTAACTGCGCCTGTGCCGACAAAAGTTGCGTATATCTGCGCGTCGAGTTCCCGGCGGTCCGTTACGATGACAAAGGTATAATTCCCTTTGAATTTGCGGTGGATTTTCTGGCAGAAAAACACCATAGAATAGGATTTTCCGCTGCCCTGGGTGTGCCAGAACACGCCCAACTGTCCCGGATTTTTCTTTTCTTTTTTCAGAGATTTCAGGGATTCGATTGCCCGGTTCACGCCGAGGAACTGATGGTTTCGGGCAATGATTTTCACGGTTTTTCCCGAGCTTTCGTCAAAGAGGATAAAGTTTTCAAAGATGTCGGTAAAATTTTCTTTGGCGCACACGCCTTTGAGAAGGGTTTCAAATTCCACCAAGCCCTGATCGCTTTCCCGTAGCCGTTTCCATTGGCTGAAATGTTCGTATCGGGCAGACAGAGAGCCGATTCTGGCTTCATCGCCGTTGCTGAGGATCATCAGGGCGTTGCAGTAAAAAAGATGGGGGATGGTGTCTTTGTAGTCGCTCAGGTTGTGGAGATATGCGGCTTTGATGTCTTTGTGGATGTTTTTGAGTTCCATGAAAATAAGGGGAATGCCGTTGACAAAGCCGATAATGTCAGGTCTTCGGCGGTAGGGATTTCCCTGAATCCACAGTTCCCGGACAGCCAAGAAATGGTTATTGCCGGGCGTGTTGAAGTCAAAGATTTTCAGTTTCAGGGTTTCGGTTTCGCCTTTGTTGTTTCGGATGGAGACCGGAACGCCGTTTTTGAAGTATTCGTATTTTTCTTTGTTGATCTGAACAGCGGATTTGGAGATATTTGAAGAAACAATTATTTCAATGGCTTGGGTGTATGCTTCTTGAGGCAGGCCGGGGTTGAATGTCTCCAATGCCTTGCGGAGATAGCGGGTGAGAACGACTTCTTTTTCGCTTTGTCTGCCGAGGGTGCCGTTTTCGCCGATAATTTCGCTGTTGTGGGCATAAACGCTTTCCCAGCCCAGCTTTTCCCGGAGGTAATCAATGGCGGTTTCCTGAACAAGTTTGTCTTCGCTGTAGTCGCTCATAGAATATTATACCTGAATGCTCCCGTTCATCAGCCGGGGGAGTAAGATGTCACGGGCTTCTTGGAGTTTCTGATTTTGCTTTCTTAATAAACTAATCTGATCTAAAAATTTTGAAGAATACACATTGAATTTATTTAAAATATCATCATTCGGTATAACTACCTTTTGTTCTTTTAAATATTTAAAATGTCTCGCATACGCATAGACAGACAAATCAATATGCTTCAATGCAAAGTATAAAAATGCTGGCATCAAATTCTTATTTCTAGGATATATTAACTGAGTACCGTCAGCACCGCTGGCGAAAGGAAAATCAACATATTTAATGATTCTTGTATGATCTCCAAATACAATTATCGGTAATGGATCCGTATGAACGGCTTCTGAATCATTTGTGTAACCTCCTATAAACTTAACACTTTGATCAATTGCAGGAATTTCTCCTTTTTCAATGTATTCCTCTTTCTTGATCTTTTTCTTTCTGTTAATTTTCAAGAGAATTTCTCCAACTGATTTTACTTTCCACCCTTCCGGCAAACCATCCGCAATCCGGGTATTCTCATGCCCCGGAAACCTAAGCCGGACAAACCATTCTTTGTATATGAGCCGGGCGGCTTCTTCCAGCAGCTTTATCCTCCGCAGGTTGTTCTCTATCAGGTCGTCATA
>DZCT01000714.1 GCA_022736535.1 Desulfatirhabdium butyrativorans
ACATTTCCGCAGATGAAATTTTTGTCAGCGACGGCGCAAAATGCGACACCGGAAATATTCAGGAAATCTTTGCCGCAGAGGCCAAAATCGCCATTCCCGATCCTGTGTATCCGGTGTATGTGGATACCAATGTCATGGCAGGACGCACCGGCGTTTTTGCCGACGGCAGGTATCAGAATCTTGTGTATATGGACAGCACAAAGGAAAACGGATTTGTGCCGTCTCTGCCGCAGGAGCCGGCTGACCTGATTTATCTGTGTTTTCCCAACAATCCCACGGGCGCGACCATCACTAAGGCGCAGCTTAAAACATGGGTGGATTTTGCACGGAAAAACAAAGCGGTCATTCTTTTTGACGCCGCGTATGAACGCTTTATTCAGGATGATTCGCTGCCCCGCTCCATTTATGAAATCGAGGGCGCGCGGGAAGTGGCGATTGAATTCAGGAGTTTTTCCAAAACAGCCGGATTTACAGGCACTCGCTGCGCTTATACGGTTGTGCCGGAAACCTGCACGGCTTATGACAGCGAAGGCGGAAAACATTCGCTTCGGAATCTCTGGAATCGGCGTCATACGACAAAATTCAACAGCGTCTCCTATCCGGTGCAGCGGGCGGCAGAAGCGGTTTACACTGACGAAGGCAGGGCGCAGGTGCAGGATTTGATTGATTATTACATGAAAAATGCCGCTCTGATCCGTCAGGAAATGACCGCGCTGGGTTTTGAGGTCACAGGCGGCGAAAATGCGCCGTATATCTGGGTTTTCGGAAAGACGGATTCATGGAAATTTTTTGACATGCTGCTTGAAAAAGCCGGGGTGGTATGCACGCCCGGCGCGGGTTTCGGGAAATGCGGCGAGGGATTTATCCGCATCAGCGCGTTCAACACCTTTGAGAATGTTCGGAAAGCACTGAAAAAAATCAGGGAAGTCAAATTCTGATAAAGACAGAAGCTTTTTTTCGCTTTATTTGCTGCTTTCGTGATTCAGTTTTCTGTCAGAGAAGCCATTTCACGGAGAAGTTTCAGCGATTCTGCTGCCGCAGTTTCGGCGATTTTGTGGATGGCAAAGCCTGCATGAACAATAACATAGTCTCCGACCTGTGCATCTTCGAGAAGAAGAAGGCTGACGACTCTTTTTACTCCGTCAACATCTATGGTCCCAAGACTGTCTTCAATTTTTACGATCCTGGAAGGAATTGCAAGACACATTGTTACTCCTTTTTGATTTTGAAAAGGCTGTATCTCTCTGCGCTGTTGCGGGAAGTTTTTGTTTCTCGCAAAGGCTCAGAGAATGCAAAGAAAAGCTTTTTAATATTTTGTAAAATCAGACAGTTTGGGAACGTCCCCGCCAGCGGGCAATGGCATTAAGTTAACAATTTCGTAGGTTGGGGTGAGCCTGCGAACCCCAACACTTGCCGGATGATGTCGGGGTTCG
>DZCT01000290.1 GCA_022736535.1 Desulfatirhabdium butyrativorans
AGAAAGTAAAGCCGATGATACAATATGTAATTGAAAAAAATGTAAATTTAATCGATTATGATGTTAATTGGGGAAGAGCCAATTTCAATTCATTAATTAAACAATATGCATTAACACGATTTAATCCTAAATTTGTTCTATCTTTGCATATTGATTATGAGAAGTTTGAAAAAATTGATCTAAATGTATTATTAATTGAATTAATGGAATGGAAAACTAAATTCGATTTTTCTGAATTCCAAAATGACCAGCGGTCATGTGGTTGGCAAACCTGAAGTTCAGCGAAAGGATACATTGGAATATTATCTTGGAATTCTGGAAGAAAAAGATTCTGTATCCAAAGGGCATTGCAGAATTTGTGCGAGCAAAGGAACGCTGTTTGAAGGCGGGCGGCATAATTACCCGATGGTCGGATCGGGCGATTTTACAAATTTTTATCATTTTCAGGAACCGTCTCTGCTGATCTGCAAAAACTGCCTTATCAAGCTTTACTTTCTTCCCTTGGGGCTTTTGCAGTGCGGCGGCAAACTGATGCTCTTTCAGATTCAAAGCAGCTACGCCGAGAAATTATGGCAGGAAGATGTCATATCGGAGAATCTTGATAAAATCTCGCGAGGTTCTTCCGAAGGCATACTGAAATCCAATTATTTCAACGGAAATAATGCCTTGTTCAAATTTGCTGCGGACATGATCGTAAAATTCAAGCTGCATGACTATCCTTCCCAGCGGATCACGTTGTTTTACTTCACGAATTTTGCAGCAGAACCGGATGTCCAAATCTATGATCTGCCGAACCCGATTTTTTCTTTTCTCAAAAGAATGTTGAAGCCGGATTTGAAGGCGGATTGGATGTATGTGGTAAAAAAGCATTACCGCTTTCAAAAAAAAGGCTATTTTTTTGATGAAAATTCTCAGGAATGGGTTGAAGTCAAAAAAAAGACGGAAACTCGCCTGAATGCCGAAGACTATGAGGGAACCCGCAACAATATCATTTATGACCGCCTGCTTTCCGGCGAATCCATTTTGGGGATGTTGCGGAAAGTCCATAAATCAAGGCAGCTTCATGTTCATATTGCCATAACCTATCTGAAGGAGGTGAGAAAAATGAAACAGGAGCAGATTGATCTGATCCGAAAAATTTCTGACAAGATCGTTGCGATGTGTCAGAAAGAAGGGAATTATAAGAAATTTATCACGCCCATAGAAGGCGCGAAACAGGGCTATGAACTTCGCGGGGCAATTCTTCGTATGGCAAAGGTTTATCTCCAAAACGAAGAAGCAGAACCCTTTGTCCGTTCCAAAGATTATGTGGAATATCTTTTCCCGGACGGACAAAGTTGGTATGAAACCCGTGATTTTCTGCTGATATGTCTTTATGAGAAGCTTCACGATCTCCGTATAGAGCCGAATCAGGTTTCGGATACGGCTGTAGCGGATATCGAAGAAACTGAGGAAAATCCGGAAGGTTTCAACGAATAATCAGGAGGAAATGAAATGCCAAATACAGTTCAGGGATTTGTTTTGATTGATGTTGATGTAGTTGCGCTCAACAATGCCGGCAAAGACACTTCGACAACGCTGGAAAATGCCGTTGCGACAAAGAAGATTTTCAAAGGCAGGGACGCATATACCTATGCTTCAGGACAGGCATGGCGGTATTGGTGGCGTGAGACTTTGAAGAAAGATTTCGGCTGGGAAATGTCTCCGGTGACAAGGGAGGCAAAAATCGCCTTCACCGACGCCAATCCTGTCAAATATGCCGACGACGATATGTTCGGCTATATGCGGGCAGCAAAAGAGGAACGCGTTGACGAGAAAGGGAAAACGAAAAAAGAAAATGTCACACTGACACGGGTTTCTCCGCTCAAAAACTCTGCGCTTATCAGTGTTTCGCCGACCCGTGTTGTGAAAAACTGGTCATCCATGAGCAGACAGGAAGGCGACGCAGTTCCCTACGGCAAAGACGAATACTGCGCCACGATGAAGGGGATGTTTTCCATTGCGCTGGATCAGGTGGGAACTTTTTCCAGCGAAGACCGGACCGGCTTCAAGAATCTGAATGAAACCCTCAGAAAGCTGGCAGTCGAAAACAAGGCGCAGGAGATTGACGATCCCTTTTCCAAAGATAAATCCGGCAAACCGCTGAAACTGTACCGGATGCCGAAGGAAGCGAGAGTCAAAAGAATTGCTGACACCCTGCTTGCGCTTGAAGTGATCAACGGCGGCGCAATGCAGACATCCAATATGGGAGATGTTACGCCGAAATTGATTGTTCTGACCACGCTCAACAGCGGCAATCATCTTTTTTCTCATCTGGCAAAAGATGATCTGGGAAAGCCCGCGTTTTCTGTGGACGCGCTGAAACAGGTGGTCAATGACTACGCGGGCAGAATTGTCGGAAAAGTCTATATCGGCAGGCGGATGGGATTCATGGACGAGCTTGAAGAGACTCTGAAAGCCTATCAGGGTGAGAATCAGAAAATCTTCTACGGTTCTGTCAATGAAGCTGTCAAAGCATATCTGGAAGAAGTCAAAACCCAAATTCCGTAAAAATAAGGAATCTGCTTATGATAGCGTACAGAATTAAGATTACCAGTTGGACTGCGAGTTTTCGCTATCCCAATCTGATCAGCGGATATCAGCCTTCATTAGTCGTTCCGCCGCTTTCCACGATTTACGGACTCGTTTCCGCTGCCGCGGGAAAATATGTCTGCGCCTATGATATGCCGGTGGGATATGTTTTCAAGTTTGAAACTCAGGTGATCGAACTTGAGACAATTTATCAATTCAGTTCAAAGAGCCGTCTTGTTACCAAATCCAATGTGATCCGGCGGCAGATTCTCTTTGATAATTCCTTATGGCTTTATCTCACAGACGCTGAAGCGGCTCAATCTTTTCTCCATCCGCATTTTCAACTGCTTTTGGGACGGTCAAATGATCTGGCATCGGTGCAATCCGTTGAAGAGATTGAATTAGAGCCGGTAACTGCATTGGAAAAATTAAGAGGGACAACCGTTCCGATGCGCGGTATCCCTATGTCGGCGCCGATTCAGGCTTTGCCGGTCAGCTTTACGGATGAAATTCCGAGACGGAATATCAGAACTTTTCCTTTTTTCCTTCTCAATTATGATTACAGGCAGCCGGAGCCGTTGCCGGAAAGCGGCTTTCAAGATACCCAGCTTGATTACGAGATTTATTGGCACGATTATACGAAGTTGTAGCGGTGTAGGGTGGGCAGCAAGCTGCCCACCCTACTTTGATAAGGAGTATAGCTATGAAGGAATTTGACGCTGATGCGGTCTGGGGAAAGTCGGACGGCAAAAGTCTGCTTCGGCACACTGAAGATTGTCTCATTGTTTATCGAAATCTGAGCGGGGCATTGCCGATGCTTCCCTCTCTTACAGGATTGGAAAATTTTTTCGATCTGCTGTTCTGCGCCGTGTATCTGCATGACTGGGGAAAAGCTCATAAAGAATTTCAAAAAGTTCTAAAACAACAGAAAAACCAGTGGTGTCGGAATCGTCACGAAATTTTCAGCGTGCCGTTTGCAGAAATGCTGCCCTTTGACTCAGAGCAAAAAGAACTGATTTCACAGGCTGTTCTCGGACATCATAAAGATTTTGAAGCCATTCTGCATTATTTTTATTCGGATGAAGAAATCGAAGCATACCGTCTGAATCCGGTTTCAAAGATCAACCCGGCAGATTTCAAAGAAAATTTTTTGAAATGTCTTGACTTTGGATATCTGAAAGGATTGAAAATAAGGCTTCCGGAATATTATGCCAAATATGCGCCGGGGAGTTATCGCTTCGAGTTCGGCAAAGTTGACTTTTCCTCTCAGGAAAACCCCATAAAGACAATTGCTGATCCTTATTTGGCAGAACATGCTGACCCTGAAGGAAAAAAATATTGGCAGCAGATGCTTCTCTCCGGCGCTGTGAAAATCTGCGATCATGCGGGTTCCGCAGAACTGACAGAAATGCCGCTGCTGACAGAAAGGCATTTTGACTTTTTATCTCATCCGTCTGAAAAATGGTATGAACATCAGGAAAAATGCGGCTGCGTCAAAGGCAATCTGTTTCTGACCGCGCCTACAGGCTCCGGCAAAACCGAGGCTGCGCTGTTGTGGCTCAGAAAACAGTTTCAGAGCGGTCATCAGGGGCGTATTTTTTATATTTTGCCTTATACCGCATCTATCAATGCCATGCACCGGCGTTTGATAAATCTTTTTGAAGCACAGGGCGTAACTCCAGGAAATACACGGTACATCGGCATTCTGCATGGAAAACTCAGTCAATATTTAGCAGAATTTTTTGAACAATCAGACGCCGATTCTTATGAATCATCTCATGAATCAAAGGCTCGGCTGAAAAAGATCAAAGATATGCACCGGCAGATGGTACATCCGCTTAAAATTGTGACGCCTTTCCAAATACTCAAATACTGCTATGGCGTCAAGGGATTTGAGAAGGGCTTTGCCGAACTTGCCGGCGCGATGCTGATCTTTGATGAAATTCACGCCTACGATACCCGAACTTTTGCACAGATTGCCGCTTCTTTGAAATGGATGAGAAAACATCTCGGTATCCGTGTGATGATTATGACGGCGACGCTTCCGGAGTTTATGCTCAAGGAGTTGCAAGAAGCTGTCAGCGAATCCGAAATGATAAAAGCAGATCAAAGCCTTGCGGAACAGTTTACAAGACACCGGGCTGAAATACTTGAGGGGACAATTTTTGATCAGATTCCCAAAATCAGAGAAATTCTTTCTGAAGAACGCCGGGTTATTGTTGTCTGCAATACCGTAGCCAATGCTCAGGAAATGTTCTGCAAATTGAATGAAGAGACAGACTCATTGAAATCCGTTCTGATTCATTCCCGATTTACCGCCGAAGACCGTATGAAGAAGGAAAAAATTCTTTTTGAACAGGAAAAAGAAATCCAACTTTTGGTGGGGACCCAGGCTATCGAGGTGAGTCTTGACATTGATTTTGACTGCATGTTCACAGAGCCTGCACCGTTAGACGCCTTGATTCAGCGATTCGGCAGAATCAACCGAAGGCGGAGAAAAGAGATTTGTCCGGTTTATGTTTGTCGAAAAGGCGGAGAGAACGATCACTATATCTATCCTGAAGAAATTGTAGAAAAAACGCTGGAAGTGCTGAATCGTGTTTCTGTGATAAAAGAGAAAGAGTTACAGGAAATGCTCGATGAGGTTTATCCCGAATGTCCTGAACAGAATGAGTATGACGAAACTAAAGCAGGCTTTACAGCAAGTCTTTCCAGACTGAAGCCCTTTATGCGGGATAAAGAGGATGAAGACGCTTTCTACAAACAATTTAGCGGTATTCCTGTATTGCCTGCGATATTTCAGGAAACTTATGAAAATCTGATACGACAATTTGATTTTGCAGAAGCGGAGAGATTATCTGTGACCTTGCACCGAGGGGTATTTCATAAACTTCTCGGTAAGGATATCATAGAAAAGAATTTTGTCGAAGTGACTCAACACAGAGGAGTAAAGTTGTTTCCCTACCGGCTTGCCAAATGCAGATATGACTCGGAAACAGGGCTTTCGGAAGAGGAAATAATTAACACTGAAAGTACCTTATTTTTATGACTGACCGAAACACAAAGGGGGTTTTCACCATGCAAGGAGACCGCTATATCAATCCCTTTACGGACTTCGGGTTCAAGCGGCTCTTCGGAGAAGAGCCGAACAAAGACCTGCTGCTTGATTTTCTCAGCGAACTGCTGCGGAAGGAAAAGGGAAATATCCGGGAAATCACCTATCTCAAAAACGAACATCTCCCGTATATCGGGGAGCGCAGGGCGGTTTTCGACATTTACTGCGAGAATGAGAAGGGCGAGAAATTCATTGTCGAGATTCAGAAGGCAAAACAGAATTTCTTCAAAGATCGTAGCATATTTTACGCCACATTTCCGATACAGGAACAGGCTGTGAGAGGAGACTGGAATTTTGAACTCAGAGCCGTTTACACGGTGGGTATTCTGGATTTTGTTTTCGACGATGCGGACAAAGAAAAAACCGTTGTCAGCGAAGTCCGGCTCATGGATACGGAGAAAAAAACCGTGTTTTACGACAAGCTGACCTTCATCTACCTTCAGATGCCCAACTTCGTCAAAACCGAAAACGAACTGGAAACGCATTTCGACAAATGGCTGTATGTCATCAGAAATCTGTCCTCGCTTTCGGAGCGTCCCGCAAAATTGCAGGAACGGGTTTTTGAAAAACTCTTTGAAATCGCCGAGATCGCACAGTTCAGCCGTGAGGAGCGCATGGCTTATGAAGACAGCCTCAAACATTACCGTGATCTGAAGAATTCCATAGACACCGCCAGAGCAGAAGGAAAGGCGGAGGGCAGGGCAGAAGGCAGAGCGGAAGGCGAAAAAATCGGTATTGAAAAGGGGAAGAAAGAAATGGCAAGGGCGCTTCTTG
>DZCT01000291.1 GCA_022736535.1 Desulfatirhabdium butyrativorans
GGGAAACCCCTCCGGGGAAAAAATATCATATAAAGTCAAAAGAGATTCGGTATCATACAGAGATTCTTCACTTCGTTCAGAATGACAAAGTAAAATTATTCAGAATTCTTCAATGCCTCCAGAATTGCTTTGCTGTCGTACAGGTCTTCGGGCTTGAAATCTTTTTTCAGCAGATTGTTTGCTTTGAGAAATGCGTTGATGTCTTTGAGATGTGCGTGAAGACCGCCGCCATCTCTGACTCTTTCCAGCATCGTTTTGTCGTCATGAATCCGCACCTCCTGAAGCATTTCTTTAATCGTGTCTTCGGAATAAGGCGCCTCGCCTTTGAAGATGCTTTTATTTACAATTTCAACATATTCTTTGAAATTCCGAGCATCTTTTATCCATTTCACAGCCTTTATCCAGCCTTTGAAAATTCTGATAAGATCATCTTCGGGAGTTGCATCGAGCGTATCTTTGAGCATCACTATGCCGCTTGTCATGCAGCCTTCAAAATCAGCAGTGGTTGCCACGACCCTGCCATTGCCTTCTTTCACAGCCCGCATTACTTCGGGTCCATACAGAACAGCCCCCTGGAGAATACCGGCAATGAATTTGTCTGCCATAGGTTTGAGTTCCATTTCAAGCAGTCGGAAATCCGACAGCTTCATAGAATTTTTTGAAAAATACAGATTCAGAATATACGTCAGAGACACCTGAGTCGTATAAACGCCTATGGCACTGCCTCTGAGATTTCGGATGTCTGTGTCTTTTTTGAGAATGAGCTGATCCCCGCCATAGGACCAGTCGGTTTCGGCAATGACAACAACCGGAATTCCCTGCATATACATTTCCACGGCAGAGCCGATAATATCCAAATCTATATCCACAAGCCTGTTTTTCAAAAGTTTCTGGGTATCCACAAGCTCGGGCATAACAACCACCTGCATATCAATACCCTGTTCTTTCCAGAATCCCTTTGCTTCCGCAACATTGGCCGGTGAAGTTCCCAGCCATCCGGCAGACATCGCAATTTTGTAGGTTTTGGAATGTGCCGCATCAGCGAAAATCGCCGCCGCCAGCATGATAACGCCGATAAAAAACAATCGTTTCATTTTCAAACTCCTTTCATGCTATTCAAAAGTTTTCAATGCTTCCAGAATGATGCTGTTGTCAAAGAGGTCTGCGGGCTGAAAATCCTTTTTCAGCATGTTGTTTTCTGCCAGAAACGCTCTGATACCGAATCTCTTTTGACTTTATATGATGTTTTTTCCGGAGGGGTTCCCCACAGAGATCACAGAGTTTTAAGAGACCGCAGAGATCACAGAGTTTTTTTTAAACGCTCTGTGATCTCTGCGGGCTTTTCTTCTCTGTGAACTCTGCGGGAAACAAAATGAGAGAATGCTTTCAATAGAGATTCGGTATGAGTTCTTTCAGACAGGTTTCAAGTCCGCCCCCGTTACGGTTTGTTCCGTCTCAGCTTTTATATCATAGATTCGTGCGGTATTCAGCATTTCTTTTATGAATTTTTCAGAATAAGGCGCATCGTTTTTGAACAGCGTGTTATTAACGATGTGGTAGTGGTATAGTATAGGTGACGGCAGGGTGTCATTCTGAGCGGAGCGAAGAATCTCATTTTTTATAATACACTGTTATAATAACAGATTATTCGCTGACCCTTCGCTTCGCTCAGGGCTGCGGCTCAGAATGACAGGAACAGAGAGCATCACCTCTTCTACACCACTACCAACGATGTCAACATAAACTTTCCAATTTTTTTCATCCTGAATCCACTGAACCGCTTTTTTTGATGGATGCTTAAAAAAATGTCATTAATTTCTGAACTGTTTTAAAACACAAAAGGCATAAAAGGTTCATACGAGATTGTTGTGATTAAATAAACTGATTGCCCGCCAAAGTCAATATTTCAGTTTATAAAATGTCGGATGATAAGCGCCGCTTATTTCCCTGAACGACATATTTGGACAAACATCCCTCATTGTCATTTCGACGAACGGAGTGAGGAGAAATCTTTCTGAAGAACGGCAAGATTTCTCGCTCCGCTCAAAATGACAGGAATAAAGGCTTGAAATGACAGTAAATTACGATTTACGGTAGGGCGGGGTTACGCCCAATGTCATTAAGTTAAGCCTTCCGGAGTGCTGAAATGAGCGGAGCGAATTTCAGCACTGTAAAAATGCTGAAATTTCATTTTAGCACTCCGGAAGGATGTCCGGAGTGCTGAAATGAGCGGAGCGAATTTTAGCACAGATGCTGAAATTTCATTTCAGCACTCCGGATCGCTCCTTAACTTAATGGCATTGGGGGTTACGCCCCCGCCGGATGGAAAACACATTTATAAAATGGCGGGGACAATCTGTTTTCAGACCGGGCCCGCCCTACCGATTTCTGCATGAAAAGTTGACATTTGACAAATCCTGCTCTATAAATTTCTTCAGAAGAAAAAATAAATTAGAACAGGAGTCAGGCAATTGAATTTTTTCCGCCGCTTTTTGCGGTTCACTTGTTATTTATGCTGTTTTGCTGAAAAAAATGAATACCGGAGGTGATAAGCTATCGAAATTATAAAAACAATAAAAGAAATGCAGGCGCGTTCCGATCTGTCAAGGCGTCAGGGCAGAAAAATCGCCTTTGTGCCGACCATGGGATTTCTCCACGAAGGACATCTTTCCCTTATGAAAGCGGGACACAAACGCGCCGATGAGGTGCTGGTAAGTATTTTTGTCAATCCCACCCAGTTTGCGCCCGGAGAGGATTTGGAAGCTTATCCGAGAGATTTTGACAGGGATTGCAGGCTTTGTGAAAAAGAAGGCGTCAGCGTCATATTTTCGCCGGATGTTAAAGAGTTGTATCCGGACGGCTTTCAGACTTATGTAACGCTGGAAAAACTTCCCCATCACCTTTGCGGCATTTCCAGACCTACCCATTTCAGAGGCGTTGCAACTGTTGTTTCCAAGCTGTTCAACATTGTCAAACCGCATGTTGCCATATTCGGCGAAAAAGATTTTCAGCAGCTTCAGGTGATTCGGCGGATGGTAAAAGACATGAATTTCGACATTGAAATTGTCGGCGCGCCCATTGTGAGAGAGGCGGACGGGCTTGCCATGAGTTCCCGGAACACCTATCTGAAGCCGGAGCATCGGATTTCCGCGCTTTCTCTCTGCAACTCTCTGAAAAAAGCGAAAGAAATGGCGGATGCCGGTATCAGCGATGCAAAGACAATTATTGATGCAACAATAAAACAGATCAGCGGCTATCCTGAAACAGCGATAGATTATGTGGCTGTCTGCGATCCTGAAACGCTGGAGGATATGAAAATCATTGACCGTCCTGCAGTCATGGCGCTTGCCGTCAAAGTGGGAAAGACCCGCCTGATAGACAACATGATGCTGAAAACCTGAAGTCTGAACAGGAAATTTGGTGAGGTTCGGGGTTTGGGGTTCGGGGTTTGGGGTTCGGGGTTCGAGGCAGCGACTCGTAACGGGGTTGAAGAGAAGCTGCCGACAAATACACTTTTCACCCCATTGATATTTTCTTATTTTTTTATTAAAAAGGCGATTCGGGATGCAAAATTAAAGCAGTTCCAGTGTTGAAAGTTTTTTTCAAGCCCCGCAGGGGCGAAATATTTGCAGCATCGGTTGTATCGCCCTGAATCAGTATTGAATTTTTTTTTCAAGCCCCGTAGGGGCGGCATATTTGTAGCAATCGGTTGCAACATCGCGAACAAGCCCCGCAGGGGCGAAATATTTGTAGCAATCGGTTGCTTTTCGGTCTTCCGGATTTATTTTAAACATGCAAAGAGATTTTAAGGAGAATTTTTTTTATGAGTAACAACGGAAAATACCTTTTTACTTCTGAATCCGTCACTGAAGGTCATCCGGACAAAGTTGCCGATGCCATTTCAGATTCGATATTAGACGCGATTATTTCACAGGACAAAAGAGGCAGGGTTGCCTGCGAAACCCTTGTCACCACCGGCCTCGCCTTTATTGCCGGCGAAATTACCACAGACTGTTATGTGGATATGCCTCAGGTAGTGCGGAACACCATCCGGGAAATCGGATATCATTCTTCCCAAATGGGTTTTGACTGGCAGACCTGTTCGGTCATTACCAGCATCGGGCATCAGTCGCCTGACATTGCCATGGGCGTGAACGCCACGCCGGACAAAGAACAGGGCGCGGGCGATCAGGGACTGATGTTCGGTTTTGCCTGCGATGAAACCCCCGAACTCATGCCCATGCCCGTCATATTCGCGCATAAGCTGTGTCAGCGGCTCGCTACGGTACGGAAAAACGGCTCTGTGGATTTTCTCCGGCCCGACGGAAAATCTCAGGTGACAATCGAATATGAAAACGGCGTACCCAAACGGGTGGACACGATTGTTATTGCCGCGCAGCACAAGCCGGATGTCACCACCGAAGAATTGAGAGAAGCCATTATTGAAAATGTCATCAAGAAAGTCATTCCGCGAGACATGATAGACGGAGACACCCGCTATTTCATCAACGCCACCGGCAGATTTGTAATCGGCGGTCCCATGGGCGACTGCGGCTTGACCGGCAGAAAAATCATTGTTGACACTTACGGCGGTCAGGGAAGCCACGGCGGCGGATGTTTTTCGGGAAAAGACCCCTCCAAAGTTGACAGAAGCGCGTCTTACATGGGCAGACACATTGCCAAAAACATCGTTGCCGCCGGCATTTCAAAAAAATGTGAAATTCAGATTGCTTATGCCATCGGCGTGGCAAGACCCGTATCGGTGCTGGTGGATCTGATGGGAACTGGAAAAGTGCCGAAAGAGCGGGTGGAAGAAGCGGTCAAGCAGGTTTTCGATCTGAGACCTGCGGCGATCATCGAATATCTTGACCTCCTGCGCCCCATTTACCGCAAGACTTCGGCTTACGGTCATTTCGGAAGAAACGAACCGGAATTTACATGGGAAAAAACCAATATGGCGGATGTGCTGAGAGAGAAAGTCGGGTTGTAGGAAAAAGTTTCTCGCAAAGGCGCAAAGTACGCAAAGAATTTTTTTTATAAAAGAAAGCTTTTTTTTCTTTGCGCTCTTGGCGTTCTTTGCGAGAAACAATAAAAAAAAACGAAAGGAACTGACGATAACATAATGAATTATGACATTAAAGATATAAACTTGGCAGATGGCGGACGGCTCCGCATTGAATGGGCAAATCAGAGTATGCCAGTGCTGAACCGCATCCGGCGGCGCTTTGAAAAGGAAAAACCCTTGAACGGGCTTCGATTGGCGGCATGTCTTCACGTCACAACCGAAACTGCTTCGCTGATGCAGACGCTGAAATCCGGCGGCGCCAGTATTTTTCTCTGCGCTTCCAATCCCCTGAGTACACAGGACGATGTGGCGGCTTCCCTTGTGAAGCATGACCAAATTCCTGTTTTTGCCATCAAAGGCGAAGACAGCAAAACGTATTACAAGCATATCAATGCGGTTCTCGACGCCCAGCCTCAATATACCATGGATGACGGCGCGGATTTGGTTTCCACGCTTCATTCGGAGCGGTCTGAAATGCTGGGACTTGTCAGGGGCGGCACAGAAGAAACCACCACCGGCATTATCCGGCTCCGAAGCATGGCTGCGGACGGGGTTTTGAAATATCCCATCATCGCGGTCAACGACGCGCAGACCAAACATTTTTTCGACAACCGCTACGGAACGGGTCAAAGCACGCTTGACGGCATGATTCGTGCAACTAACCGCCTGATTGCCGGAACGCATTTTGTAGTCTGCGGATACGGCTGGTGCGGAAAAGGGCTTGCCATGCGGGCAAAAGGCATGGGCGCGCATGTGGTGGTCACGGAAGTTGAGCCGGTTGCCGCGCTGGAAGCGGTCATGGACGGCTTTTCGGTGATGTCCATCGGAGAAGCGGCAAAAATCGGCGATTTCTTCTGCACGGTCACCGGAAATATCAAAGTCATCCGAAAAGAGCATTTTGAAACCATGAAAGAAGGGGCAATCGTTGCCAATTCAGGCCATTTCAATGTTGAACTGGACCTGGAAGGACTGAAAGAGATTTCAACATCTCAGAGAACCATCCGTCCTTTTGTGGAAGAGTTTGTGCTTAAAAACGGCAGGCGTGTGAATGTGCTGGGCGAAGGCAGGCTTATCAATCTGGCGGCTGCTGAGGGACATCCTTCAAGCGTCATGGACATGAGTTTTGCCAATCAGGCGCTCAGTATCGAATACATGGTGAAAAGCGGCGCGGCGCTTGAACGGGCGGTTTATCCGGTTCCCGTGGAAATAGACAAGCAGATTGCCAAAGAAAAATTGGCGGATATGGGTGTTTTTATTGACGAACTGACACCCGAACAGCAAAAATATCTGGCATCGTGGACAATGGGGACTTAACCCCACCCCACCCCCGACCCCTCCCCAAAGGGGAGGGGAGAGGGGGACCGGG
>DZCT01000292.1 GCA_022736535.1 Desulfatirhabdium butyrativorans
GACATCGCCGCATTCAGCATCAGAAGCATTATGAGCAAATATTTTTTCATCGTCAAGCCTCCTTATTCCGAATCCGAATACTAATCCACGGGTTTAAAAACAGATTCTTCAGCTTCAATCTGTATAATTCTGAATACAACCCGCATGTTACTCAGCCATTGCTCTTTGGTTTCAGGATGGGGAAACGCAGGTTGATCTATACCGTGGCCGATCACCGTGAACTGGCTTTCATCCAAGGGAATGCCCTTGGCCGCGGCAAATTTGATGACGCTGTTTCTGACAGACAATGCTCTGTTTATGCTCAGATTTTTTGCAGCCTGACGGGTCTGGCGGAGAACAAGAGGCGCGGCGGCTTTTTTCTCCAGACTGTTGTATTTCTGGGGATCGCTGTGACCTTCCACCGTAATGACCGCGCCGCCGTAAGTCGAAGCAAGATCAATGACTTTGCTGAAATCATCGGTATAGATGTCTTCGGAGAAGTCTTTCTGATTGGGCTGAAAGTTGATTTCAAAGCTGAATAACTCGCCCTGTTCCAGCGTTCCCATTGCCTGTTTTTTGGCAACAACTTTTGCTACATTTTCTTCGCTGAATTTGGGTGACGCCACTTCGTCAACACCCGTCAGTCCAGCTCTGAACCTGTTGTAGTCCCATTTCGCATGTTCTAAAGGCGTTTTGCTCCGGGCAAGTCCGATAGAGATAAAAGCGGTCTGAATTTCCTCAGAGAGATGACTCAGATTTCGGGGCCATTTCTCATCCCCGAAAAATTTGACATTGCCGCCGAATCCTGCATATTCGCAGTCGCCGTAAAGACTTTCCGCGTCGCCGGCAGCCTGAGCGCTGTCAAGGAGAATTTCGGCTGCCGCGCCGAGCATGTTTTTGTATTCCGTCATTCGGCTTTCTTTATTTTTGAACAATTCCTTCAACTGCTGCGAGGCAATCATGAGACCATGCACAAAGCTTTCGACTTCCTGCCGATGCGCCTGAAAATAATCGCTTCTGACCGCATAACAATCTGCAATAATTCGATTAGCAGTTTTGGTGGAGAGCATGATTTTGGCACCTTTGACAGAGCCTTCCGCGCCGGTGCCGACCGCGCCGTTTGACGTGAGCATCAGCCCGTCGGGAATAATGGCAAAAGCCGCGTCCACATCCCGAGAGTAAATCGCTTCAACCGGCGTGCTGTCCGTTCCGGTAAGGTCTTTGGTCCAGCGGATGTTCACATCGCTCATGGAAAGTCCCGCGTCTTTCAGGATTTTGGCGAGATAATCCACATGCGGACCGTAAGCCTGAAGCGCAACGGTTTTGCCTTTCAGGTCTTTTGCAGTGCTGATTTCGGGTTTTACAACGAGACAATCGCCGCCGTTGCTCCATGTCATGAGATAAATGACAATCGGGCGGGTTCGGGGGTCACGGGAAATCACATCGGCAGCCATGTTCAGCATTCCCATCGTGCCGCGAAGAAAAGGCGTTTCTCCGCTGAGATAAGCTTCAAGCTGTTTTTTGAAGTCATCCTGTCTGAACAGTTTGAATTTAAGCCCTTTTTGTCCGAAAATGCTGCCGCCGGCAGTCGTCGCGGAATTTCCGTTTGCCAGAACGGTGGCAATGTCTCCGCCCCAGGTGATGAGCGGGACCTGAACCTGCCGTCCGGCTTTCACATCTCCTGCGCCTGCGCTGATGACCTGTCCGAGCGGGGGAGACTGAACATCGCCCACGGCATAGCCCGAATCGGAGAAAAGCGCAAAACAGGCTGTGACGACTGCAAAAAACACCATGCGTCTGAGATTCATAACATACTCCTTTCTTTAAGTTTTTGCTAAAGTAAAAAAAACAAATACCTCATCACTTCTTTTTTCTGTCTTATCACTCTCCCTTGCAAAATAGAGAAATTCTCAATGTCTCGCTTCCAGTTCAATCATCTTTCTTTTCTGCTCGGTTCCGCCCCCGAACTGTCCCACAGAACCGTCGCTTTTAACTACCCGGTGACAGGGAATCAGAATAGGAAAAGGATTTTTGGCAAGCGTTGCGCCGACAAAGCGGTATGCCTTTGGACGGCTGACAGTCTCGGCGATGTTTTTGTATGTCCGTGTCTCGCCGTGGGGAATGTCTGCAACGGCAAGCAGAACTGTTTTCTCAAGCGCCGTAAGTCCGCTCATGTCCATCCATTCCCAGCAGGGCTGAATGACGTTTCCCTTGAAATAAGCAATGATTGACTCAGACACGCGGCGGGCTTTTTCGTTTGAACCGGCTTTTCCCCACTCCGCTTTTTCAAGACATTCGAGGAGCAGTTTTTTGCTCGTCCGAGGCAGCAGAACTTTGCTGAGTATAAAAGGTTTTTCTCGAAATATCAAGCCTGCATATCCGAAATCTGTTTCAAAAATGAGGTGGCAGAAATTGCTGTTATCCTGCATGATGATAACTCCTTATAGTTAGTTGTGGCAGATGTTTTTATTTCTCGCAAAGGACGCAAAGAGCGCAAAGAAAAGAGACCCTTCGCTTCGCTCAGGGTGACAATATGCCGCACTCAGGGTAGCAATGTTCTCCGGTTCATAGTGACAATATGATCTGTCATTCTGAGCGTAGCTAAGAATCTCATACCAATTCGCTTTCAAAGATCGGTCTTTCAGACCGTAAAGCGATTTTTCAAATCGCTTAAACTGCTGAAACCGCTTGAAAAGCGGTTTTACAGAAAACACCGTTTTTGAAAGCGAATTGGTATCAGATTTCTCGCTCCGCTCGAAATGACATAAAAATTTTACTTTGTGTTCTTTGCGCCTTTGCGAGAGACTTTTTTCAAAAATCACTCGTAATCGCCGACTAAGGTAAACGCGCCCCAGTAGCCCGGATGCGGATAACTTGTCTTAACGTGCAGAATCGCCCGGCGCAGGCTTTCGGCTTTGCTTTGCGTGACATATTCCCGGTAGAACTGTTTGATCAGAATCGCTGTTGACAAATCACTCACGCGCCAGAGAGTAGAGACAATCGTATGCGCGCCCGCGTAGAAAAAGGCTCGATTCAAGCCGATCACGTCATCTCCGTCTGTGACTTTGCCGAGACCCGTCTGACACGCGCTCAACACCACCATGTCCGCATTGATCTTGAGTCCGAACACCTCGGCAGCTTCAAGATTGCCGTCCGCGTCCATATCTTTTGCTAATTTTATCGCGGAAAAAAGCGGATTGACGGGATCAAATTCGCCGTGAGAAGCCATATAAATAATACCGAATTTTCCGATGTTGCGAATCACCCAGCTTTCCGTGGCTTTGTCTCTTGTCATAACCGTAATATTCGGAAAATTCCACTTAACCGAATCCACCTCGTACTCTGCAAAAGGGAGATCAAATGCCGCGTCTCCGAGGTCCGGGTTTCCGATTGCCAGCACGTTTACATTTTTCTCCTGAACCCGTTTGCTCAGAGTGTAGTTCAACACGCTTGCACCGGGGAGGTAGAATAAAGGAAAACGGTCAATGAGAAAATGCTTCCGGTCCGACAGCACAGAATATGAAAGATAATGCAGTGATCCGTGGGGAATAATCCCTAAAATTCTGACATATTGAAGCGCCGGCATGACCGGTTCTATGAGATATTTGAACAATTGCTCGGATTGCTCTTCAAGCGGCTCCAGATTTTGAATCATTCGCCGAAAATCAAGAATTGCCTGTCCCAGCGAATCCCGTCCTATATGTGTGCGAAAGAGTTTGATGCCCTCACGTTGGACGACCCAGCAAAAAATTTCGTCCGGCAAGACATAATACGCAAGCAGCGCAATCCCCGGTTCAAGAAGACCGAGCAGTTGATCTGTTTTTATCGGCTCAACCGACACGAGAGAAGCCAATTGCGGATTTTCAGCCTGTATTTCAAGCATGACATCCTGAAGATCATTGCGAAGCGACCGCAATGTCTCACGATACATATTCCGCTCCGCATCGTCATGTGACTGAGCGAGCAATGCCTCATGTTCCGCTATTCTTGACTTTATCAACTGCTGGCGGTTGTATAACTCCTGATCTGTCGCCCGACTTAACGAAAGCCGCTGATTTCCCAAAAGATCAATGAAATTCCTTGCCCGTGACCGCTCCGCCATCTCAAATGACTCAGTAACTTTTCCCATGTCTGCAATGAGTTGCACCAGCGTTTCATACACAGAAAGCTTGTCCGCTACAAAGCTGTCTTTGAGCTGATTGATTTTTATCTCCGCCCGGATATTCTCAACTACTTCTACTGCTTGTGAGAGGAATTTTTTTGCCGTGTTTCTGTCATTATAAACCAGATGCGCCCTGCCAAGACCGTATAATGCCCGCCATTCGCTCTCTCGTAGCGACATCTCACAAGATAATTTGAGCGTCTTTTCATAAATGTCTTTTGCCTCATTATGTTTTCCGAGTGCAAAAAAAGCATCTCCGAAACCGAGCATTGCTTTTGTCTCATTGACTCGATCTCCGATCTCGTGCGATTCGGACACTGCTTTTTCAAACAAAGGAATTGCTGATTCTATGTCTCCCATTTTCAGATATGTGAGGGCTTTGTTGCGGAAATCATAAGCCATTGCCCAACGGGATTTCAATCTCGTGTCAATGGCAAGCGCGTCGTCAAATGCCTTCAATGCCTCCTGATACTGCCCTGTTTCCCGATAGATCATGCCGGTATTGTTTAAAGTGGTGGCAATCTCATCATCCCGATCTTTCAGCGTCTGGGCGGCAGTCATGGCTTTTTTCAACTCGTCATAAGCCTTGCGATTGTCTCCCAGTGTCCACCATATCAGACCTGCGGTATTCAGAGAAATGACCTGCATGAGCGGAAAGTCATTCTCTTTTGCCATGCGGTAGCATTTGCGTTGCAGTTGAAATGCCTCTTCATATCTCGCCTGATACCAGGCGTTGTTTGCCTGTTCAATGATGATTTTTGACATGAGAAGCAGATTGTCTTTCTCGGATTCGGCAAGCCGGAATGACTCAAGATAATGTTTGTCTGCTTGGGGAAAATTTCCCAGCAGGCGGAAACACCTGCCGATGTCAAGCAGCGACTGGGCTGTGTCGGCGCTTTGTCTCATGTCCCGATACGCGGACAACGCTTTTGTATAACTCTGAATGGCAAGCGCGTACTGACTCAGCCGGAGATCATAGATTCTTCCGATGTTCATGTACTGTGCGGCAAGCAATTCTTTTTGATCTGAAGTTTTACTCAGAGACGCGGCGGATTTGAACTGAACGAGCGCACTGTCATAGTTTGTCGCATTTTCCAGAACAATGCCTAAGTCCGCAAGCGCGGCGGCTTGCTTCTCTGTAGCTTCGAGATTTGCCAGCATTTCTACAGCTTGTTCCAAAGCAGGAACCGCTTTTTCATACTGTTCGACCTTTGCGTAAAGCAGTCCGAGCGTGAGCAAAGCTTCTGCATGTGCTTCACTCTCAGGTTTTTCATGAGTCATTATATCTCTCAGCAGCTTTGCGTATTCAATTGCTTTTTCTGTATTTTCGGCTTTATATGCGCTTTCCCGTGCAAAGCGGCAGAGATTCGGGAGATAAACCTGAAAATCGGCGGTCTCTTTTGCCGTCAGAATGGCGTTTTCAAACAGAGACAATGCCTCAGCAGCTTTGTTATCCGCAAACGCGTTTCGAGCCTTTACGATGTGGCTTTCAAAATTCTTTGCGGCAAATTCCGATGCCTCTTTCCGCGTCATCCCGTGATAACCGAGCAAAAGCCATTTGGAATTGCTCATGGCGGATTGGCGGTTGGCGATTTTCAATGCCTCAACAGCCGATGTCTCGGAATACGAGTTCAGAAACGCTTTGACTTGTTTGGAATTGCTCATGGTCCCTTGAGCAATGACAATGCCGGGGCATCCGTAGAGCGAGAACAGATGACCGAACAGATAGGCATCGTCAGGCGACGCACCCGGCAGCAGCGCAAGTGAGAGATTCGGCGCATTTTTCAGCAGCTTTTCCAAGCGAAACCTTTCACCGTTGTCAGTCATTTCCATTGCCGGAAACATCTCAGGGTATTCTCCCGCACGCGTCGGCACCGAAGTAAACATAGAAACATTTTGAGACAGTAGCAATGTGTGAAAATTCGCAATCGGAAATCGGAAATCAGCAATCTGATCGTAGGATTTCAATGTCTCATCTAAGGGCGGAATTGACAGCAGCGCGCGTTTGAACGGCTTTCGATTCTTGACAGAACGGACAAAATGCGTTCCGCTCAATGCAAAAGATTCATGTCCCTGAATTTCAGCCGGATTTTCATAAGCAAGATATATCGAATCTTCATCATGAATATCAAGCTGTTGTAGAGAATCCGCAGTCACCGCTTTTATCTCATCTCGCGTCAGCGTAAAGAGAATCAATTCCTCATCTTTGACTTTAAAGACTCGAATCAGTTTGCCGTGTTCAGGAAGGTGTTCCATCACGTCTATGGCTTCCGCAGGCTCTGCTCC
>DZCT01000293.1 GCA_022736535.1 Desulfatirhabdium butyrativorans
CAGACTGTTTTCAAAGAAAAGCGCAATCCGGTACGGCTCAGTATATGCGGCAGATCTGACAGAGAAATCTCTTTGCCTTCTTTTTTCAGACTCTGAGCTTCTCCTACATTACGAAGCGCAAGCAAAAACAACTCTTCCGATCCCTCGTCAAGAGCGGCATTCAGATAGGCTGCGGCTTCTTCGGGATCGGTCAGCGACTTTAACAATTCATCCTGATAGGATATTGAATATTCAACATCTCCTTTAAATTTTGTCTCCATCAGCTTTTCTTATCAGAATCCTTTATGACCGTTATCCCCCACTTCATCTTTGTCGGATCAAACCCGATTTTTTCGCTTTCAATCGTCACAACACCCTGCATCATTTTTCCCGGACGGATTTCATAGCGGATTTCCGGCGGATTATCAGGAGTTATAAACTGAATCACAAACTCCGTATCCGGTTTGACATCAGCCTTCCACTTTAACCAGATGTAAGCCGGTTCATCATCGCTTTCTCCGCCCCAGGCACAGGTGATTTTTATCTCACCTTCATCTGTCTGAAAGGTCTTTTCCTGGTCGGAAATATCCGCAGCAGTCGCAGGAAGTCCGGATCCTTCGGGTATCCAAAGCAATGAAGACAACCATGCTTTTGTTTTTGCAATAACTCCTTCCGCTCCGGCATCAGCAGACGGTTTTGATTCACAAGACGGTGCTGTTCGGATACTCACATCCTTAACCGGAACACCCAGCAATTCGGTCAGTTCTCCTGAGCTGAACAGCGATTCAAGTTCCTTCGCCCCTTCCTGCGTACCTTGCAAAAAGATTCTCACGCTTCCCGCCTCAATCCCTGTCATTTTTCCCTTCACAATTCCCTGCAATTTTTCAATAATCGCCCACAGCTCGGGGATGCTGAGTTTGGTGAAATCGGCGTCTAATTCAACGGTTATTCCGGGTGTTGACGGACGCAGAGATTGAAGATTTTTTTCCAGTTCAACCAACCTGTTATCAATCTGAGCCAGCGTCTGGCTGTCAAAAATATGGCGGGCATCCGGCGTGTTTTTGATTTCCCACGCAAAGAAATCACACATCTGTTTAAATAAATCTGTTCCGAGCTTCTCTTTGTAGCACTCAGGAGCGGCATCATCATCTTTCAGGGCTTGGGCAATCAACTTTTTTTCAACGATCTGAAGAAGCTGTTCTGTCAGAATACCGCCGGAGGGTTTGAACAGCAGTTCGATTTCCCTGAGAGATTCGAGCGGCATATCGGGAGATTCCTCTTTTTCAAGCTGGTTCAGTGCATCTTTCAACTTTGCATGTTTCTGTTTCAGCCATTTCATATCATTTCCGGAAAGATTTGTTTCTTCCTGACATTTTAACACAATCGCTTCGATTGCCCGGAGAAAAGACCGTCTCACAGCCCGTTGCAGGTCATGGTTGATGAACTTATTGTTTTTACTTAAACCTTCAAGGAAGTTGCTGACCTTTGGGCTTGTAAGATTTGCCAATATGCCTGTCACAAATCCGCTTATTAATGATGTAATAAAATCAGACATTTCTCCTGTCTCCTGTTGTTTTAATTTAATTATCAGATTTATACCAATATTATCCTGATGTTAATCAAAAATTCAGAAGATGTCAAAAAAAATTAATGAAAAGGAAAAAGACTTGTCAGGAATAAAGACACTTTCTCATATTATTAGTAATTATTTTAGATAATTTATTATCTGATTCATAGAAGGTGTTTGAAAAGTAAATGTCATTTTGAGCGAAGCGAAGAATCTCTTCTCGGAATAAGGGGGGATTCATCACTGTTTCTGCACCACTACCGAAGCCCGTTCTACGGCAAAATACAGTAAAACGAGTTGGAAACTCGTTCTACACGGAGCGTCAGATCGGGAAAAGTAGAACGGGTTTGCAACCCGTTTCTCAGCTCGAAGAACTTAACAGCCCTGCCAGCACCGCGGGTTGTCGTAGGGGTAAGCCCCCGTGCTTACCCTGCAAAAGGGCAACCACAGGGGGTTTTGTTGCCCCTACGGTTAAAATCCGAGACATCCCCCTGCCCCCTTCAAAGGGGGATTTTCGGTCTTATGATTTTACAAGATGCCGGACGCGATGCTTGTCATAGGACGGAACATTTTCCGCAAAGCCATCTGACGTGTCATGCCCGCCGGCGCATTCATCGCTATTACATTTTTATGATACAATTCAGGCTGATAAGTGATAAGATAAATCACTTCCACATATTCGACATCCACAAGCTGCGCTTTCGGATAAGCCTTCTTTACAATATCAAGGCGTTGTCGGGCAAGCGAAACCATCTTTTCCCGGTCCCCGAAATTCATTGCCCCGGTCGGACAGGTCTGAACACAGGCAGGCAACAGCCCGTTATGAACCCGGTCAATGCACATATCGCATTTGGCAAGGGTTCCGTCCTCGCTCTTGCGCGGGATATTGTAGGGACAGGAAGCGATAATTTCATCCGCATCGAGTCCCTTTGTGTTTGCCGTGAAAATCACCGCGCCGGTCGCCTCATCTTTGAATATCGCGCTCGGCTCTCCGGCGGTGTCCCGACAGGGCGGATCCGCACAGTGACGGCACTGCTCCGGAAAGAAAAGCCATGCGAATTTGCCGTCAATCACTTGTTCACGCATTCTCACGACTTTATAAGTGTCAAACGAAAGGTCCGGCGGATTCTCGAAAGTCCCGCGATTGGTCGTATTTTCCGCAGGCAGATTGTGCCACTGCTTGCACGCGACCTGACATCCCCGGCACGCGGTGCAAAGCGTTGTATCTATGAAAAATGACTTGCTCATATCGGGCTCCTTTTTGGGGTTCGGGGTGAGGGGTCAGAGGTTCGGGGGGTTGGCTCTTATCGCTTAGTTACGAGATGAACACCTCTCACCCCTGACCTCTAACCTCTAACCTTTTACAACATTAACCATAAACGCTTTGGTTTCCGGGATTCGGGTGTTGGGATCGCCGGTCGGCGGCGTGAGGAGATTGACGCTTTCCTCGGTGCCGCTTTCGGGCCAGCGCCAGCCGTAATGCCAGGGCATTCCGACTTCATGAATTGTCAGACCGCCGATATTGAAAGGCTTGAATCGCTTCGTAACAATTGCCGTGCATTGCACCGAACCGCGTGCCGATTTCACGGTCACGCGTTCTCCGTTCTGAATGCCTTTGAGCGTTCCCAGTTCCTCGCTCATTTCCACAAACATCTGCGGCTGAAGCTCAAGCAGCCAGGGCTGCGGACGCGTCATCAGTCCGGTCTGCCAATGCTCCGTCACCCGGTAGGTCGTGCCGACGTAGGGAAATCTCGGATCGCAGGTCGCGTGTGCATCCGCATCTGTCCCATACACCGGCGCAACCGGATTCATCCGCTGCGAATTCATGTAGTTCTTCTCCACCGGACATTCAAGCGGTTCGTAATGCTCCGGGAAAGGCCCATCTGCCAGTCCGGGACCGAAAATTGCCCCGAATCCGTGTTTCTGCATGATGAAAGGATAGCGTCCTTCGGGATTCGGCTTCCCGTCCGGCAGTTCCATCGGAGGCCAGGGACCGTCGGGAACATCTCCTTCCCATTTTTCGCCGTTCCAGCGAATCACCCAGCGTTTATCATTCCGGGGCTGTCCTTTGGGATCAACCGATGCCCGGTTGTAAATGATCCGCCGGTTTACGGGCCAGCACCATGCAAATTCAGGATACAGACCGATATTGTTGGGCGCGTCCTGCTTGCCCCGCCGCGCGGACATATTGCCCTTTTCCGTGTAACTGTTGCAGTATATCCAGTTTCCGCAGGAAGTGGAGCCGTCAGCCTGCAACATGGCAAAAGCCGGCACCAGCGTTCCCTTCTTGTAGGTCTGATCCTTGATTGTCACATCCTGCAAAAAATAGCCGTTGATTTGTTTGGCGATTTTGTGCGGATCATATTTGCCGTCCGTGAGATAGTCCCATTTGAGATTGCGTATCGGCTCCGGGAATTTTCCCTCCTCTTTGTAAATCTGTTTGAGCCGATGTCCGAGTTCCATGATGATGTCGCCGTCGGGCAGGCTGTTGCCGAGAGGTTTGGGTCCCTGATAGCGCCACTGCATCCAGCGCCCGCTGTTGCTGACGCTGCCTTCTTTTTCCACAGAAACGCAGGCAGGCAGCATGAAAACTTCGGTCTTGATTTTGGAAGGATCCATGCCGGGTCCCCGCCAGAAAGAGCCGGTTTCATTGTCAAACAGATTGGCATTCACCATCCAGTCAAGCTTTTTCATGGCTTCACGGTTTTTTCCGGCATTGGTGCCGCTGCACGCGGGATTCTGACCCCATGCAAAAAAGCCCTTGATATTTCCCTTGTACATCTCATCAAAAATATCCAACCATGAATAAGACTTGCCCTCATCGGTTTTCGGAAGCCAGTTGTATCCGAACTCATTTTCTTTGTTCGCATTTTCCCCGAAAAAAGACTTGAGAAGACTGACAGAATATTTGGGATAATTCTGCCACCAGTTTGCGGAACGCGGATCGCCGCTCTTGGGCGTGTATTTTTCATTATACACAGCAAGCGAGGTGTCAGAGGCTTTGGGCGATTTGAGATACCCGGGCCAGATATGCCACAACAGCGCCTGATCCGTTGAACCCTGAACATTTGACTCGCCCCGCAGCGCGTTCACGCCGCCTCCCGCAACGCCCATATTGCCCAGCAGCAGTTGGATAATGGACATGGTGCGGATATTCTGCACGCCCACCGTGTGCTGAGTCCAGCCCATCGCATACATAATCGTTCCGGCTTTTCCCTTTTCTCCGGTTGCCGAATAAGTTTTGTAAACCGTCAGCAGATCAGCTTCAGGCGTGCCGGTAATCTCCGAAACAAGTTTGAGGTCATATCGGCTGTAATGCTTCTTGAGCAGTTGGAGAACGCATCGGGCATCCTGCAATGAAGGGTCTGTTTTGGGAACGCCTTTTTCATCTGCCTGAAATGACCATGTACTTTTGTCATACTTCCGATTTGCCGCGTCATATCCGGAAAACAGACCGTCTTTGAAGTCAAAAGCCGGATTGACCAGCGCCGACGCGTTGGTATAGGCTTTCATGTATTCTTCATCATAAAGCCTGTTATCCAGAATGTATTTGATCATTCCGCCGAGAAAAGCAATATCCGTGCCGGACCGCAATGCCGTGTAAATATCTGCTTTTGCCGAAGTCCGGGTAAAACGGGGATCCACATTGATGAGCTTTGCGCCTTTGCGCTGGGCTTCCGTAACATATTTGAAGGAAATAGGATGATTTTCAGCAGCATTGCTGCCCATAATCAGAATGCAGTCACTGTTTTTCAGATCAATCCAGTGATTGGTCATCGCGCCGCGTCCGAACGACTCTGCCAGAGCCGCAACAGTGGCGCTGTGTCAGATACGCGCCTGATGCTCGACATAGACAAGACCGAGGGCACGCATCAGCGCCTGATATATCCAGCATTCTTCGTTGTCCAGCGCCGCGCTGCCCACCGAAGCGATGGCAGTGGTCCGGTTCACGGTCTGCCCTTTTCCGTTTTTTTCCTCAAAAGACGCGTCACGGGTCTGCCTGATTTTTTTGGCAATTTCGGAAATCACCCAGCTCCAGGGCGCGGGCTGCCATTCTTTGGAGTACGGCGCCCGGTAAAGCGGCTGCGTGAGACGGTTTTCATTTTCCGTCAGTTGTTTCAGCGCCGCGCCTTTGGGGCACAAAGCGCCCTGATTAATCACATGATCCGGGTCGCCTTCGATGTTGATGACACGGCCGTCTGCTGCTTTGCTGGTATGCACAATCGCGCCGCAGCCCACCCCGCAGTAACAGCATATCGTGGTGGTTTCTTTGGCATATTTGGTTCTGAGCATCTGTGCGTGCGCTGTGACCGGGGACAGATCAAATCCCAGACCGCTTACGGCAATACCGGCAGCAGCCGCGCCCGTCACCTGAATAAATTCTCTCCGTGTTACACTCATTATGCCCTCCTTTCTTTCCGGGGATAGGGTTGATGTTTACGGGATACTTGACAATTAACAGGCGTATTCGTTTATTTTGCTTATTATCAGAAAGTATAATTCAGTATATATCATCAAACAAACTTTAAATGACAATAAACGATAAAATATAACCGTCTGTTTGTTAATTGTACTTTCAATCAAATAATTTATTATTATACCACAATATAAATATTGTCAAGAAATTGAATTGCATTCATTTTTCATTCAGAATAAAAATTGAATATAAACTCTTTTTATCATTCTTTTTAGCTGCTGTTTAGTTAATTCGATTTCGGGGGGCGCAAATCCGGAGTGCGTTGCGGCTGTCCGTTTATGCCGGCGGACAGCATCAGCAACATTTCGGACAATCTTTTTGACATTTCCTTTGACAAAAAGTAAGTTTCTATCTATGATTCAGTAATCAGTTAAGGACATTAACTTTTAAAGGAG
>DZCT01000294.1 GCA_022736535.1 Desulfatirhabdium butyrativorans
ATCCGCTCCCGAAAATTCCGCTCTGTCATCGGCGTTTTTGCCTCAGCAGGCATCAGCGGAAATGTGGTCGGAATATGCTCATAGCCCCAGAGACGTGCAATTTCCTCCATCAAGTCTTGAGGACGGCTCACATCCACCCGGAAAGACGGCACCGTCGCCGTGAGCGTGTCATCATCGGCTGTTTCAACCGCAAACTCAACCGACTTTAACAAGTCTTTCATCTGATCCCGGTTCAGCGAAATGCCGAGAACACGGTTGGCGGCTTTTACGCTCAAGGCGATTTTTTTCTCAGACGAAGGACGCGGATGCTCATCAATCAAGCCTTTTACCAATCTGCCTCCGCCAAATTCCGCCATCAGTTGTGCGGCTCTGTCCAATGCCCTGACCGTTCCCCTCGGGTCAACCCCGCGCTCGAAACGATGCGAAGCTTCTGTGCCTAAGCCCAGTTTTTTGGCGGTTTTCCGAATGCTGATCGGATCAAAATACGCGCTTTCAATCAGCACTTTAGTCGTACTATCTTCAATTTCGGAATTGAGACCGCCCATCACACCGCCGACCGCCACCGGTTTTTTACCGTCGCAGATCATCAGCATACTCGATGTCAGCACGCGTTCTTTTCCGTCCAAAGTCGTAAACGGTTCGCCTTCGGCAGCGGTTCTGACCACTATCCGATGTTCCGCCAACTGTTCAAAGTCAAACGCGTGAAGGGGCTGTCCGGTTTCCATCATCACAAAATTCGTGATGTCAACAATGTTGTTGATAGGGCGCAGTCCCACCGACATGAGACATTCCTGAAGCCAGAACGGAGACGGCGCGATCTTAATATCTTCCACCAGCCTTGCGGCATATCTGGGACAGTGATCCGGCGATTTGATGGTGACAGATGTATGCTCCGAAATATCGGATCCCGACCCGGTAGTAAGACGAACATCAGGATATGTCACCCGCGTTTTCTGAATCGCGGCAACTTCTCTGGCAATGCCGAGAATGCTGAGACAATCGGAGCGGTTCGGCGTGATGCTGACTTCTAAAACCGCATCCGAAAGCTTCAGCGCACGGTTAAGTTTATCTCCCACGCGCAGAGACGGGTCCAGAATCATCAGACCGCTTTTGTCCGTACCCAGCCCCAGTTCCGCCTCGCTGCACAACATGCCTTCGGAGTTCTGTCCCCGAATGACGCTCTGGCGAACCGTAGAAGCGTCCGGCAGAACCGTGCCGGGCAGTGCGACAGGCACAAGCGTATTTTCTTTTGCATTGGGCGCGCCGCAGACCACAGAAATGATGCGCCCGCCCACATCCACATCGGAAAGCTTCAGCTTGTCCGCGTCCGGGTGAGGACTGATTTTCACAATCCTGCCCACCGGCACTGTGTCCAAATAATCATAGCGGTCTGAAATGCCTTCCACTTCCAGACCCGCCATGGTCAGGGCTTCCGCCAGTTCGGAGACTTCTTTTTCAATCGGAACATAGACTTTCAACCAACTCAGACTAACTTTCATAAGATTACCGAATTTTTATATTTTTTACCACGAATGAACACAAATCCTTTTCTGCCACGAATGGACACAAATTGAACCCGAAAACGGATTCGTTCTCATTCGTGAAATTTATTTTGTTTAAAGATTATTCGTGTTCATTCGTGGCGAAAAAACAGGTTTCATCCTAAAACTGACTCAGGAATCTGAAATCGTTCTCGAAAAATTTACGAATGTCGTCAATCCCGTATTTCAGCATTGCGATACGCTCTATCCCCATTCCGAAAGCAAATCCGGTGTAACGCGAGGTGTCATAAGCCACATTTTCAAACACAGCCGGATGAACCATGCCGGAACCCAGCACCTCAAGCCATCCGGTCTGGGAACACACTCTACAGCCTTTGCCTCTGCACATCACACAGAGAATATCCACTTCAGCGCTCGGTTCGGTAAAGGGAAAGAAGCTCGGACGGAACCGGAGACTGGTCTGATCGTCAAACATCCGATGAACAAAAGTGGTCAGAATGCCTTTCAGGTCGCCGAAAGATATATTTTCGTCAACAAGAAGCCCCTCAATCTGATGAAACATGGGCGTGTGCGTCAGGTCAGAATCGCAACGGTAAACTTTTCCGGGCGCGACAATCCGCACCGGAGGCCGATGCTTTTCCATAAACCGCACCTGAATGGGAGAGGTATGCGTTCTGAGAACAATATCTTCCGATATATAAAAGGTATCCTGCATATCTCTTGCCGGATGGTTTTTGGGAATGTTCAGCATCTCAAAATTATAATAATCTGCTTCCACCTCGGGACCTTCGGCAATTTCAAAGCCCAATCCGGTAAAAATATCGCATATCTGCCGGGTAATCTGGGAAATCGGATGCAAAATGCCCTGAGGGGCAATTCTTCCGGGCAGAGAAACATCAATTCGGTCCCGCGCAGCCCCGGATTCGGCTTCAAGTCTTTTCAACGCCTCATTGAAAGCACTTTCCAAATATTTCTTTACTTCATTCGCCTTTTTCCCTGCCTCGGGCCTCTGTTCCGCAGGAAGTTCGGAAATATTTCTTAAAAACTGCGTCACTGCGCCTTTTCTGCCGAGATACCGGACAGAAAGCGATTTGATGTTTTCCTCATCCGACGCGGATGCAAGTGCTTTAAGCGCTTCTTGCTTAATCTGTTCTATTGTTTCCACGTTACTGCTTTCAAAAAAATCCGTTTTTTCATTATTGCTGAGAGGCCAGATGTGCAATCTGAGCGAATCCGGCAGGATCGAATATTGCCAGTTCCGCAAGCACTTTGCGGTCAAGCTCCACCTCGGCGCGTTTCAATCCGTTGATGAACTTGCTGTAGCTAAGATTGTTCATGCGGACCGCCGCGTTGATTCTGGCAATCCAGAGCCTTCTGAAATCGCGTTTGCGGGCCCTGCGGTCCCGATAAGCATATCGGAGCGCACGGTCAAGCGTATCTGCTGCGGTGCGGTACAGCTTGCTGTGTCCACCCCGGAAACCTCTTGCCAATTTCAAAACCTTCTGTCTTCGTCTTCTGGCTTTAAATCCTCTTTTTACACGCATAATATTTTCTCCTTAGTGTAAGGCGGGTTTTAAACCCGCTCTACTTAATCTTTTTTACCCGTTGGGCATCAGCAGTCTCAGGCTTCTCTCATTTGTTTTGTCAATCAGGTGCGTTTTTCGCAATGATCTTTTACGCTTGCGGCTCTTTTTGGTCAGAATGTGACTCGCATGGGATTTTTCATACACAAATTTGCCTGTTCCTGTTTTTTTGAAACGCTTTGCAGCCGAGCGGTTTGTTTTTATTTTCGGCATTTTTTTATCCTTTCTTTGCAGTAAAAAATTCCCGTTCATAGATGTAACTCTTTGAACGAAAAAGGAAAAGTCATGTAAAAAAAAACAAGTGGCGTGCGCTGTTGACAGTCACGCACACGCCACCCTTTCAATAAAACATACAAGTATTGACGTTTTTCTTAAAAAAACCGGGTCATCAAAAAACTTGCAGGGACTGACGGGAAATATGCTGTCCTCCGCCATAAACTGCTCTTTTCTGCCGTTGCGAAAGGAACAAAGAATCTCGACTGCCTCGTTGCGACAGAGAACCTCAGTTTATGACGGCGACAGGAATAACTTTGCAACCCATTTAAAACTTCCCGGCTTTTCCCGATGTTCATCGGGCGCATACCCGTCTGCAAGGCGGGGAAACGCTCCTTCCGTAAAAACGCTTACGGATATAAAAAAAATAAGCTACTTGGGCGATAGGATCATCGTCATGGTACGGCCTTCAAATTTCGGAGATTGCTCCACAATCGCAAATTCCTTTGTTTCTTCAGCAATTTTGGAAAGCAGTTCCTTTCCCGCCTCGGAAAGTGTAATTTCACGCCCCCTGAAAATAACCGTTATTTTTACTTTATCCTGCGTTTCAATAAACCTTTTGATATGGCCGATTTTAACGTCAAGGTCATGAGCGCCGGTGTTGGGGCGTACCTTTATTTCCTTGATCTGAACAACAGTCTGCTTCTTTTTTGCTTCCTGCTGCTTTTTGGTCAGTTCATACTTGAACCGTCCGTAATCCATTATCTTGCAGACAGGCGGATTTGCATTCGGAGAGATTTCCACCAAGTCAAGACCCGCTTCAGCGGCAGCTTCCAAGGCTTTCTGTATCGGCGTAATACCGACCTGGCTGCCGTCAGGGCCTATCAACCTTACTTCTCTTGCCTTTATCCTGGTATTAATATTCGTCTTATCCGACTTGACCGGCGGTCTGGTTGTTTGTCTCGGTCTGGCTATATCTGCACCTCCTATGCCCTTGATGTCAATTGTTTTTTCACCCAAACAGAACACCGGAACATCAAACTGTTCTTCACATCGAGCAGAAACATTCCGTATCTTCAGGCGAGCCTAAGTAAACTGAATAATAAGATATATAGCAGATGTCAGAAATGCAAGAAAAAAATGCACTGATTTGACATCGGTTGTTATTCACTATAAATACACAGAAAATTCATGTTTCTTACATGCCGGAAACCCTTGTCATTCTGAACGGAAACCCTTGTGTCATTCTGAGCGGAGCGAAGAATCCCAGATTCTTCACTGCGTTCAGAATGACACAAGGCGCGAAGAATCTCAGATTCTTCACTGCGTTCAGAATGACAGAAAAAAATTCAGAATGACAGAAAAAAATTCATCGCCGCTTCGGCGTGACTGTTGCAAATTTTATTCCCCTTCAAACTCCACAAGGGTAAAAATTTTGTAATTTTTTATCATTTCCCTGCCTTTCAGATCAGGAAGTTCAATGATAAAAGCACATTCCAGAACCTCGCCCCCTAATTTTTCCACCAGCTTTGCGGCAGCGGAAACCGTGCCGCCCGTCGCGATCAGATCATCCACAATCAGAACCTTCTCGCCTTTTTGAATGGCGTCATCTCGGATTTCCACAGTATTGGTTCCGTATTCAAGCGAATAATCCTGACTGACGGTTTCAGGCGGAAGCTTTCCTTTTTTTCTGACCGGAACAAAGCCGACGCCGAGTTTATATGCCAGCACCGCGCCGAAAACAAAGCCTCTGGCATCAATACCGACGATTTTATCAATCTGCATGTTTTTGTAACGCTCATAAAGCAGATCGCAGGTTTCCCGAAATGCGTCAGGCTCCTGAAGCAGCGAGGTAATATCCCGAAACATGACGCCCTCAATGGGCCAGTTCGGAACAGTCCGTATTTTATCTTTCAAATTCATGACAAGTTCCTTCTTCTCGGGTTCGGGGTGAGGGGTTCGAGGTGAGAGGTTCGGGGTCTCTCAAGTTCCGCTTTGACAGGCTGACCTCATACCTCGAACCTCAAACCATCTTTTCCACACACCGGATGAGCAGCTTTTTGACATTTGCCGCATTCTGTTCAAATACTTTCAGAATTTCCTGCCATGTGACAATCGCCTCGTCTTCTTTCCAGCAGTCGTAATCCGTTGACATGGCAACAGCACCGTAGGGAATGCCGGCTTCGATTGCCAGACAGACCTCTGTGGCAATGGACATGTTGATGACATCCGCGCCCCACATCCTGAACATTTTTGATTCCGCACGGGTGGAAAATCTCGGACCCTCAATGGTGATGACCGTGCCGCGTTCATGGGTTCTGAAACCCAGCTCGGTTGAGGTTTCATAAAGCAGCTTCCGTAATTCCGCATCAAAAGGGTCTGCTGTTATCGGATGCTCAATGCCCTTTTCAAAAGATTCATGAAAAGTATTTTTTCGATGCTTTGTAAAATCAATAAATTGATCCGGAATGACAAAATCCCCTCTGTCAATGTCTTCCCTCAGACTGCCGCAGGCAGTGGTGGCAAGGATATGCGTCACGCCCTGTGATTTCAGCGCCGTGATATTTGCCCTGTAATTGATCTGTGTGGGGCTGAGAATATGTCCTTTTCCGTGCCTTGCCAAAAGCACCGTATCAATGCCGCTGATTTTGCCCGCGGTCAGCGCGGAAGACGGGGGACCGTAAGGGGTGTCAACTTTTATTTCCTTTGCATCCCGGAGAATTTGAGGATCGTCCAGCCCGGAACCGCCGATAATCCCTAATTTTACCATCATTTCCCTTTCAATTCCGCAGAATTTGCTTTTTGTTACTTTTCATCTGTCATTAAATTTCGGAAGGATTTTCCGGGTAATCTTTTACATAGACTGAAAACATAGCTTATCGTCTGTTTAAAATCAACATTTTTTCTTCTGATTTTATCATTCCGCCATCCGCAAATGCCAAATTTGATATTTAAGTTTTCAAAAAAATTCGGAAAACAATTTCAATCCGGATAAATAAAATTCTGATTGACGGCATGGCGGAGGTTACGTCCCCGCCGCAGGCTTTGCGAGAAACAAAAAAATAGTCTCTCGCAAAGAACGCAAAGGTCGCAAAGAA
>DZCT01000715.1 GCA_022736535.1 Desulfatirhabdium butyrativorans
ATGCCAGCAGGAGATATTGATCTGTCTCAGCGTCAAAGGGCGGAATTTCAACAGGAACAGCAACTTGTGACCTGCGCCCTGCAACCTGCGCCCTGTCCCCTGCCCCCTGAAGCCCTTCCGCAATATAAACAGCCAGCGCCTCCCGCTCCGCGACCGTGCCGATGAACGGCGGCATGTAGTCATTGATTTTGCCCATGCCGTCAAGCAGAGAATCCATTGCAAACACAGAGAAATTTTTCGCAAGCGGCAAAATGTCGTTTACCGGTCCCCCGACCGAATGACAGGAGGCGCACAGCAGATTGAATATCTCTTTGCCTGCTGCTGTCTGATTGGATTGGTTTATCTCTCTGTTTTTTGCCCACCGTGCGGATGTGAGCAAACCCTGTTTCTCTATTGTTTTCAAATCCTTTGCCAATGCGGAATTGGAGTAAGCATATCCGTAGATGAGATAAGGCCGTCTTCCGGCTTCTCTGATCCATTCAAATGACCCCATATAGAGCAGTCCGATGACGACAAGCATATAAGCCAAAACTTTTTTTACTTTTACCGGCGCACGGAAGGACATAAAAATACTGCCGAGAAATATGATCGGCGATATCCATAAAAAGGCTTTGAGAAAGGGCAGAATTTCAGGAGACCGGCTGAAAATCATCATGCGCTGCGGTTCGGGAAGGGATGCCGCATAGAGATACGCCGCTTCTATGAGGAAAAAGAAAGGAATGAGCAGCCACCACCGGCAGTATCTTATCATGCTTTCCCGAAACTCATCTTCTTTGATGCTGACAGATGTGAGAAATCCGAAAAGCCCGGCAAGCATGAACGCCATGCAGGTTCGGAAGAAAAGCGAAGATAAAAATGTGGGATTGAAAAATCCCTCCCAGAAATTCTGCGTTTCCAGCCAGTTCCCCGGCGTGAGCATAAACGCGACAATTCCGTTGACAACAAAGAGTGAAAGCCATGCAAAGACAAAATAAAGCCATCCCACTGTGAGATGCTGTTTTTTCTGCATTTTTCCGAAAGTGTAGTAATACACGAACAGCGTTACGATTTCTCCCACAAAGAAAACCCACTCCGTCGCCCATGCAAATACAAAGGTGTGAATGAGAATGGAAGTGGTCGAGGGACTCAGCAATGAGATAACAAACCATATCCCCACGCCCGTGACAGAGCCGAAAACCATTGTCAGCAGCATGAAAAACCGGCAGTGTTTCCGGGTGTAGTCAAGTATGGGCTGGGAGTTTTCACGCCAGCCTTTCATTTCCGTCAGCACCAGAAACAGTCCGCCGCCTACGGCAAAATGGGCGACATAGACATGAACGGTGGCGATCAGGGCAATCAGAAAGCCGCCGCCGAAAACGTCAAGCTCCCAAACCGGATAGTGTAAGAGCCAACTTGAATTCATTAGAAATTCACCT
>DZCT01000007.1:0-18119 GCA_022736535.1 Desulfatirhabdium butyrativorans
AAGGTCCCGGCTTAAAACAGAACAAACCCCGGAAGCCGAGAGCAGCAAATATGAAACCCGTGGCAGACGCAAAACTGAAAAAAGTTTTTGAAGCTATCGGCGTACCTGAGCAAAAGCCCTTTACAGCGGACGAGTTCCAATTGAAAGCCCTTGCCGCAATTGAAGCGGCAGACTGTCTTGTCACAGCCCCGACAGGCGCAGGCAAAACATGGATTGCCGAAAAAGCCATTGCCCGGATACGTGAAAAAGGCGGAATATCCTGGTATGCCTCTCCTTTAAAGGCGCTGACCAACTCGAAATATGCTGAATTTTCAAATATATTCGGACAGGAAAATGTGGGCATTCTCACCGGCGACAGAAAAGAAAATCCCGACGCCCCCGTGATTGTCGGCACCACCGAAATTCTGCGAAATCAGTTATATGACGCCATGCACCAGGGGCATGATCTGGCAACCGATTTTGTGATTCTCGATGAAGCGCATTATCTCGGAGACGAAGACAGGGGCGTGGTCTGGGAAGAAATTATGATTTATCTTCCTTCCCGGATACCGATTCTCATGCTTTCGGCGACCATCGGAAATGCCAATCAGATTGCAGACTGGCTGGCGACTATCCGGAAAAAAGAATGTATTGTGGTGGAGGAAACTCAAAGGCCCGTGCCCTTATATCCGCTTTTTTTCCATCCTTCGGGAACTCTGCTGCCGCTTTTGGCATCTGAGGGATCCGAGAAAAAAACAAAATTATATAAAAAAGTCAGCACCTACATCGCTGCCAAAGAAGCGCATGTATCTTCAGAGCGCCGACTGCCTCAGATGGGAGAAATCCTGCGGGTTTTGAAAGCTTATGACCTTCTGCCTGCCATATTTTTTCTGAAATCCCGCGCAGACTGCGACAGCGCCGTTACATTTTGCGAAGATCATCAGATAGAAGACCCTGTTCGGAAAGAACGATTGGTGCAGCGGGTCGAGGAACTTGCGGGCAAAAGCGAGCATCTTTCCAGACACCGCCATCTGACGCATCTCAAAGAATTAGGGCTGGGATCGCATCACAGCGGACAACTGCCGGCATGGAAACTGCTCATAGAAACGCTGATGACAGAAGGACTTTTAGATGTGGTGTTTGCGACTTCCACAGTGGCGGCAGGCGTCAATTTTCCGGCTCGGACCGTGATATTTCTGAATTCGGACCGCTTTAACGGCAAAGAATTTCTGCCCATGACTTCCACGGAATTTCATCAGATGACCGGCAGAGCCGGCAGAAGAGGCATGGACCATATCGGATTTGCGGCCGCGGTTCCGGGAAGATTTATGGACATCAGGCATATTGCAAAGCTGATGGGTTCTCCGCCTTCATTTGTGCTGAGTCAGATCAAGATCAATTTTTCTATGGTGCTGAATCTCCTGCTTTCCCACAGACCGGATCAGATCGAAGACCTGCTCAAGCGTTCTTTTGCCACCTATATGATCCTGAACGGAAAGCGGAAACGAAAGGCGCAGCGTCTGATCGGAAACGAGCATAAATATCTGTGGATGGATTTTCTGCATCATCTTGATTTTCTGGCAGAAACAGGTTATGTGGGCAAAAACGGCGAACTGACGGATGACGGTATATGGGCTTCCCAGCTCAGGATTGACCAGCCGGTGATGATTGCCGAGGGATTCCGTCTCGGCATATTTCCCGAATCTGATCCCGCGCTGCTTGCCGGCATCATGGCTTCGTTTGTAAATGAACAGGAATCGGATGACAGGATTGACAAAGAGCTGATTCCCCGAAAGCTTTTCAGAACATTGTTTAAAGTCAGGCGGGGGCTGAAGCCTTTTGCAAAACACATGGAGATGCGGGGGTTTGAACCCAAACAGCTTTTTCTGCGCCCTGCGATCACGATTTATGAGTGGGCAAGAGGGAAGGAATGGGAAGATGTCTTTCCTTTTTCCGAAATGGCGGAAGGCAATCTTGCCATGCTGATCCTGCGGACTGCGGACAATCTCCGGCATATCCGCTCTCTCAAACAGGTATTTCCGCAGGCTGCCGAAAGCGCGGAAAAAGCCATCGAACTGATCATGCGGGACCCGGTAGCGGCGTTTTATGAGCTGTAATACCGAATCCCTTTTGACTGCCTGCTGCCTGCTGAAATGAAATGCAGGGCGGGCAACTCCGTTGCCCACGCTGTGCTGCCCGCCCTGCCGGCTATCCGATCCGGACAGTGCTGCTGAATCGGTGGGCAGCAAGCTGCCCACCCTGCCTGCTGCCTGCTTTGCGAGAAATGTAGGGCGGGCAACTCCGTTGCCCACGCTGTGCTGCTGAATCGGTGGGCAGCAAGCTGCCCACCCTGCCTGCTTGAAATGTAGAAATGTAGGGTGGGCAACTCCGTTGCCCACGCTGTGCTGCCCGCCATGCCGGCTTAATGATGTTACGTTTCCGGCTTTTTCCGATTTTTTATAACCGTTTTCCGTTTTAACCTGTTTATCCAAGCAAAATCTGTGCCTTAAAAAAAAGATTTCGTATAATCATTTAAAATTCAAAAATATATATTTTTGAATTTTAATTTCGGAACAGCGAAACCCTATAACCCTTAAAGACGGAAATTGTTATGAACTCTGCGAACTGCAAAGGAAAATCCGGCTTATAATATGTATTGTAATTATAACATAATTTATAGGATCGGGTCTGAAATAAATTTTCCTGCCTTTTTCCATTGACACCTATTTGACTTTACTTTATAATTTCCTAAATCAAAAAGAAATTCTTATCAGCCAGTCTTTACTGACCACTCCATTAACACGCAGGAAAAAATAAATAAAATGAATGATGAAGAAAAAACTCGGGAACAGCTCATCAAGGAAAAAAATGCGTTGGAAGAAGCATTGCAGGAACTTGAAGAACGGTATCAGTCCCTGATTGAAACCAATCTTTACGGGATTCAGGAAATTGATATTTATGGAAATATAACTTTCATGAATTCAATCCTGTATGAAATTCTGGGGTATTCTGAAGGGTCATTGAGAGGAATGCAGATATGGGACCTGCTGGCTTCTGATTCTGACAGGAACGAACTGACAGACTATCTGACAAAAATTGCTTTGGGAGAATATGCGCCCTTTCCCTGGACCGGGACCTATGCAAGAAAGGGCGGCGGCGCCATAAAACTGCATGTTGACTGGAAATGCCGGTGGGGAACACAGGCAACTGTCACAGGATTTGTGTCGGTGATCAGCGCTGTTGTAAACGGAGAACTGTCCTTCAGCCATTTTCAGGAAGACCGTCAGCCGGAGACGGGCATCAGTGCGGATCTGCTGCCGCCCCCCGACGCGTTGGGGGCATATTTTGAAACTGAAGGCGATATGATGCCGGCGGCTCTCCCGACGGATAAAATATTAAATGAAATTCATGAACAGATAGCGCATCTTCTGAATGAATTTCAGAGCAAACTCAAATATGACTCGCACAAAGAAAAAATGATTGACAAGCTTCACAAGGAACTTCAGGAATACAAAGGCGACATACTCAAAAAATATCTGCGCTCCATTGTGATGGATATTATTCAGATGATTGACAATATCCGAAAGCTGACCCATCATTATCATACACAGGGAACTTCTGAAAATGATCCTGAAAAGCTGCTGAAACTTTTGGAAAGCATTCCCTCGGATCTGGAAGACCTTTTTTACCGTCAGGGCGTCACCCCTTTTACCTGTAGCGGAAATACATTTGACGCGAGCCGTCAGAGAATTTTAAAAACATTAGACACATCGGACAAATCCAAAGATAAAACTGTGGCGGAAAGTCTCAGACCGGGATACGAATGGGAAGGCAAAGTCATTCGCCCTGAAATGATTGCGGTGTATGTTTATAAATGAAGGGGTGCGGGGTTCGAGGTGCGGGGCTTAGGGGTAAGCCCCTGTGCTTACCCTGACCTCTGACCTCTGACCCCGCACCCCTAAAGATGGAGTTATGTGATGAACGAGCAAAGAAAAAGAATCTTCGGAATTGATCTTGGGACGACTTATTCGTCCCTTGCTGTCGTTGACGAATACGGCAAACCCGTCGTTGTACCCAATTCGGATAACCAGCATATAACGCCTTCAGTCGTTTTTTTTGACGGAGAGAATATCGTGGTCGGCGAGATTGCCAAAGAAAATTCCAAAATATATCCCAATGATGTGGTCAGTTTTGTGAAGCGGTCCATGGGAGAGCCGGATTTTCTCTTCGAGCATAACGGAAAAACCTTCCGGGCTGAGGAAATTTCCAGTTTTATCATCCGAAAAGTCGTGCAGGATGCGGAGCAGAATCTGGGAGAAAAAATCACAGATATTGTCATCACCTGTCCGGCCTATTTCGGCATCAACGAGCGGGAAGCCACCCGCAGAGCCGGTGAAATCGCAGGCTACAATGTGCGTCAGATCATCAACGAACCCACGTCTGCGGCAATTGCCTACGGCTTTCTGGAATCTGCCGAGGAAAAAGTCGTGCTGGTTTACGATCTCGGCGGCGGCACTTTTGACATCACCATGATTGACATTCAGTCAAATGCGATTGAAGTGATCTGTACGGGCGGCGATCACAATCTGGGCGGAAAAGACTGGGATGACCGCATTGTGGCTTATCTGCTTCAGGAGTTTCAGAACACCACCAAAGTGGAAGAAGACATTCTGGAAGACCCGGATACCTGTCAGGATCTGCTGCTTTCGGCTGAAAAAGCAAAGAAAGTTTTGTCCCAGCGGGACAGAACGCCCGTGCTGATCACTCACGGCGGCGAGCGGGTCAAGGTCGTGCTGGAGCGGAAAAAATTCGAGGAAATCACTCAGGATCTGCTGGAAAGAACTGTTGCCCTGACTTATGAGATGCTGGAGGAGGCGAAGAAAAAAGGCTACTGGAATTATGACGAAATCATAATGGTCGGCGGTTCAAGCCGTATGCCGCAGGTTGCGGCTCGGATCAAACAGGAATTTTCCATGACGCCCAAGATATTTGATCCTGATGAAGCCGTGGCAAAGGGCGCCGCCATTTACGGATGGAAACTGGCGCTCAATGAGGGCATGAAGAAAAAGGCAGCCGCAAAAGCCGGCAAAACTGTTGAGCAGTTGGAAGAATCCCCGGAAGCGGATATTGAAAATGTATTGGACGAAGTGGAACAGTTGGTGGCTGAAGATACCGGATACAGCCTTTCCGATGTTCAGCGATCCAGAATCAGGATCAAGAACGTGACGAGCAAAAGTTTCGGTATCATTGCCCATGACTCCAACGATCAGGAAGTGGTGTTCAATCTGATTCTGAAAAATACCGATGTGCCGACCAATATTACCAAAACTTTCGGAACAGCGATTGACGATCAGGAAGCGGTTTCCATTCAGATCATGGAGAACGAGAGCAATGAAACCATTGCGCCGCCCGAACAGGCGCTGGTCATCGGCACGGCGGTGCTGAATCTTCCCCCCGGACTTTCCGCAGATACACCCATTGACATCACATTTAAAATGAATGAAGAAGGACGGCTTGAAATCACGGCGATTGAACCCACAGCCTCCCGGCGCACGGTCAGAGCCATTATGAAGACCACCTCAGTGATTCAGGACGATGAAATGAAAAAGGCAAAGGCGCGGAGCAAGGAAATGACCGTTTCATGATTTTTGCCACGAATGGACACAAATGAAACACGAATAAGTATTTGATTTTTTTTCGTGTGTTGAAAAAGGCAAAGGCGCGGAGCAAGGAAATGACCGTTTCATGATTTTTGCCACGAATGGACACAAATGAAACACAAATGAAACACAAATAAGTATAGGAGTTAAGCAGTTGCGGTTCTCGTTCCCACGCTCCGCGTGGGAACGTCCGGAGTGTCCGGAGCAGTAGAGACGCACGGCAGTGCGTCTCTACAATTTCATTTCAGCACTCCGGTCTGGTTTGATTTTTTTTTGTGTTTTTTTCGTATAAATTCGTGTACATTCGTGGCAAAAAAATTGCGGAGTGAATTTATGGACAGAGAAAACTACTATCTGCTGCTCGAGCTTTCGCTTGAGCCGGCGGAAAAAGACATAAACGTCATTGAAGACGCCATCAAAAAAAAGCAGGCGCAGTGGAGCCGTTACCGTAACCATCCCACAAAGGCAATCAAATCCAAGCAGTATATTGACATGATACCGGAAATCCGCCGGGTCATGAGCGATCCCGAACTCCGGCACAAAGAAGCCAGAGAAGCCAAAGAAATCCTGAAAGACAATGAAAAAGACAAGCTTGAGAAAATAGACCGGCATATTGCCATTCTCATGAGCAAGGGGAGCGTCAGCAAAAAAGAGACGGCAAAATTGGCAAAAATGCACGGCATTCCGGAACCCGCTATCCGGGAGCGCATCAAAAAGCGGGAAATCTTTTTTAAAATTGACCGGCAGGTCAGAATCCTGCTCGCCAAAGGTCCTGTCACCGATAAAAAAATTGCCGATTTGGCAAAACAGTACGCGGTGGGCAAAGACAAAATCGCCGAATGGATACAGAAGAAAAAAGAAGAAATACTTCAGGAGATTGACACCTATATTGCCTTCTGTGAACGTCGGGGATTTATTACCGAAAAAGCCGTTACCCAACTGGCGCGTTTATATGATGTCAGCGAAGGCGAAATCCACCAGCGGATCACATGCCCCATCAGAAAGGGGGATACAGGAAACGAAGATGTCCGTCCCACGCTTGACAAAACCCTTGAAACGCTCATCTCCGAAAATCTGAAGATTGTGGGAAAATCCTCTCTGTACGACTTTCTCGAACTGCCGCCCGACGCCCCGCTGACCGCGCTTCAGAAAAGAGCAAAGGAAAAAGAGACCCAACTGCGCAGAATCGGACAGAAAGACGCGCTTGTCACTGCCGGAGGCGCGCTGGCAGGTCACTGCATCGTGATTTTCCGCACCAAAGAACTCCGAAACGCATATAATCTGACCCGGAGCCGCTCCCATCTGACAGAACTCAATTCCGACATTGATGTTGCCGGGATTGACGGAAAAATCCGCAATGAGTATTTCAATCTCCTTGTCAGAAGGTCCTTTAAAATTGACATGGATATTGAGGATGCTGTCAGTTATATCCGGGAATACTGCCGCAAAGAAAAATGGGTGCTTAAAGAGAAAAAGAAATGGCTCACCATAGATAAAAAGGAAATTGTTTTTCTGGAAAAATGGACCGTCGAGCCGGATCCCAAAAAAAAGAGCTTCTGGATGCTCTGCGGCGCAGGGCTTGCCGCGCTGTTTATTGTGATGAGCGCGGTGATGTTCGCCGGCGGCATTATTCGGGAAAACCGCATCAAAAACGCGTATCAGAATGTGCTGACAACGGTGAAAAGCAGTCAGTCCCTTGAAAATAAAGAAAAAGTATTGCAGGATTTTGTGAACCGCTACAATGACAGCAAATATGCGGAAGCGATGAAAAAACAGATTGCAGAGGTCCGCAGGGCAATTGAAAAACGGGATTGGGAAGCAACCGTGACCGCCGCGGAACCCCTGTTTGCCGAGAACAATTTTGAAAAAGCAAAAGTTGTGTATGACGAATTTCTCGGCAAATATCCCAAAAGCGATCAGGCTCAGGCAGTGAAAAAAAAGCTTGCCGAGATTCCGCTGCTCATCGAAAACAGAGATTATGAAAAGCTGAAAGCCGCTTCTGCCGCAGATTTTGCCGAAAGAATCAAAGCCTATAACGAATATTTCAGGAATCATCCCGAAGGCGCGCATATCGGCGATGCGAAAAAAATGATTGCGGATATGATCTCAGAATATTACGCGGCATTGAAAAAAGAGCTGTCTGTATGCGAAAGTATGCTGGAATGGGGAAAATGTATTCAGCTTTGCGAAGACTTTGCCGGAAAATTTCAGGGGACCGAACCCGCAAACGAGGCTCGGGGCTTTGCCGTCATGTATCAGAAACGCATACAGTACCGCGCCGATTTCGATGAGCTGAAAAAAATGGCTGAGACAAAAGAAACGGATTTTGAGGCGGCAAAAACGCTGTATGCGGAATATATGCTGGCAAATCCCGAAGCTCCGGTTTATGTGAAAGAACTGCTGAAAAAAGAACTCGCCGAATGGGAAAGAAGGCAGCAGCAGTATATTCGGGAAGAAAAAGAATGGGATGACCTTGCCGAGCACTGCGATGACAACAACAATACTTTCGGCGACAGAGCCGACAGACTGGCTGACTATATCTCACGGAATCCGGGCGGAAGGCATATCGCCGAAGCTCAGATATTATATGATGAGATGAGCAGAAAAAGAGTGAATGAAGACAGAAATTTTGCAGAAAAGCGTGAAGACCGGGAATGGGTTGAAATTGTTCATTACAGCAGAAATATTCAGGTCAGTCTGACCGAGCGGGTCGGCAAGATGGAGGAATATATCCGCAAAAATGCTTCCGGAAAATACATCAAAGACGCCAAAAGCCTTCTGTCAAAGTTGAAAGCGGATAAAGCTGCTGAAGACGAGCAGATAAAAACAGAAAGAGAAATTGCACAACGCCGGCAGAGCGAGACCGCCAGAATCCGTGATCTCGCCAAAGAGAGCAACGGGCGTTTTGCGGAAAACGGAAACGGCACGGTCAGCGACAACAAGACCGGCAGGATGTGGACTACGCTTGATGCTTTGTCTGATCTGGGCAAATGCCTTGAATACGAGGCAGCCGTTGAATATGTGAAAAGACTTCGCACCGGCGGATATGCGGACTGGCGGGTTCCGACAACTGCGGAATTGGTGGCGATCTATAAAAATCCGCCTTATTTTCCTGCAAGTTCGGCAAAATGGTTCTGGACATCGGAAGTGATCTGGCACGGCTGGAACAAAAAAGTGGATATTGTGACGGGCAAAAGGGAAAACGCGTGGAATAAAACGCAGGTGGATTTGCGTCAATGCGGGTCGGTGCGCGCGCTGAGACCGTGAGACAGGTTGCACAGGTTGCAGGTAACCTGCAACCTGCAACCTGCAACCTGCAGCCTGCAACCTGCAACCTGCAACCTGCAACCTGCAACCTGTTTTACCTGAAAATAGCCCGTTGCATGTCAGATGCTTCAAAAACAGCACCTTCGAGATTGGCTCTCCTGAAAACAGCGGCTTTAAGATAAGCGCCTTTGAGATTTGCGCCTTTGAGACAGACGCTTTCCAGATTTGCGCCTTCCAGATTCGCGCCTTGCAGATTTGCTTTTCTCAAATCGGCGCCGAAAAGAAACGCGCCTGTCAGATCAGCGTCTTTCAGATTTGCTTCTTCGGCATCAATCCATGGGAGATAAGCTCCTCTCAGGTCAGCCTCTCGGAGATCGGCGTTGCTGAGATTTGCGCCGTTGAGATGTGTTTTCCTGAGAAAAGCCCCTTTCAATTTTGCACCTCTGAGTCTTGCGCCTCTGAGTTTTGCTTCTGACAGATCAGCGCCTTCCAGATTCGCATTTTCCAGATCGGCATTGCTCAAATCCGCGCCTTTGAGAGAACATCCCGGACAGTCCTTTCGGGCGATCAGTCTTTCCAAATCTGAATACGAGCAGCCTCGCAACGTAAAGGAAAGAAAAACAGATATGACTGCCACGGCTGTTTGTATTTTTTTCATGTTGTTACGGTCAAGCTGCAAGGATTATGTTTAAGAAGGGGATATCGGAAAGGGACGCGTCGGTAAAATGTAGAGACGCAAAATCTTGCGTCTCTGCCGCACTGCAGACGCAAAAATCTTGCGTCTCTGCCGCACTGCAGACGCAAAAATCTTGCGTCTCTGCCGCAAAAATCTTGCGTCTCTACTTCTTACCGTTTTTTCGCTCGCAGGCTTCCGCCAGGGCGCAAATCAGATCTGCTGTGCCGTCGTCTCCGACGAGACTGGTATTGATAGTTGCATGATACAAAACCGGGTCTTCAGGGTCCGCGACGCCGAAGCCCCTGAGAAATGCCAGCCGCTTTTTCTCTTCACGGTAGGCTACGGTATCTGCTTTTTTCTCATCATATCCGTAGCGTTTCATCAGCGTTTTGATCCGGTCTTCATCTTTTGCAACCAAAGAAATCCGAATGACATCGGGCCGGTCGTTCAGAATCATCTGAGCGCCCCGTCCCACGATAACCGTATCTCCGCGTGCGGCAACCTCCAGAATGACCCGCTTTAAGAAAAGACGATATTTTTCCTCATCAAATTCAGAACTGATACCCGGAACATGCCGGACCACTGCCAGAGAGGAAGCCAGTTCATTGAAAAAAGAAAGCCATCCGTCGCCGGCACTTTTTTCAATGTCCTGAACGCTCTGAACCGATACTTTGGCATCCTGCGCCACCTTATCCAGCATTGCCTGATCCACAAAGCGGTATCTCAGACGGGCAGCCACTTTTTCGCCCGCTGCCCAGCCCCCTGATCCGTATTGCCGAGAAATTGTAATGACAGCCATAAACCACCTGTTGTAAATGGGTTCGGGGGTCAGAGGTTCGGGGTCAGGGGATTGCTCTTTCCCCCGAACCCCGTACCTCTCACCCCGAACCCTGATTTTATAATCCCCCTGCCATGACCAATCCGGCTACGAGCGCAAAGATCGCAAAGCTTTCAACCATACCGACCGCGGCAAAACATTTGCCGAATACTTCCTGTTTCTTGGATGAGGCCAGAATTGCCGTCGCTGCCACCTTACCCTGATAAATTGCAGACAGACAGATCGCAAGACCGCAGAATATCCCGATAAAAAGCACAGCCAAACCTGCGGTTTTGACTTTGCCCAGAAGCACAAACATCAGAATCAGTCCGTAAATCGTCTGGCTCGAAGGCGCAGCAGAAACACCGATAAATTTGCCGTGTCCTTCGTCAACTTTTGCCATAGCCCCGTGTGAAACCGCACCGGCAGTCCCGACGCCGATTGCGCTGCCGATAGAAGGAATTCCTATCGCAAATGCACAACCGGCATAGCCCAACATGGTTGCAATGTCCATTCATTATCTCCTAACAAGTATTTCGCCTCTGACAAGGCGGTTTAAAATTTCTCCAACGCAACTAATTTAAACGGTTTGAAAGGAAGTCCGTCTCCTTCAAAACACCAGCGGTACCATTCCAGAAAATTCAGCCGGAGTCCGTGAACCACGCCGCCCATGATGCCCAGCACAATATTGATGCTGTGTCCGGCAATCAGAATCAGGACTGCGGGCAGAAATCCGATATACGGCGGCAATGCCTGATATGCCATGTTTGCCAGCATATTGAAGGTCTGGCACATATACATGGTTGCCAGTCCCAGCGCAAAAAGCCGCATATACGACAGAATGTCGGCAAAAAGCTGAACCACGCCCAGACTTCCGTTCAGCCCGAGCAGCAGCCGGATAATGATATTTTTATGGGAAGAGGTGAACAGAATCACCAATGCAAAACCTGCCGCCATTATCCATTGAGCGGCGGGATTTTCCTCGCCTTTGACCATATTCGAGGTCAGCAGCGCATAACCGGACCATATAATGATGATCCATCCCAGCGAAGGCAGGTCTTTGGAACGGAAACACTTGATAGCCAAAGCCAGCGACACATGCACCATGCCCATGACGATGGATAGCAGCATCACAAAATTCTGCCCCTCTTTTGTGCCGAAATTCAGCAGCATACATTTGTTCAACGGACTTTCCGGAGAAATGGCAATCCCGAAATAGGATACGGAAATCACCCCGAAAAAGATAACCGAACATGCCAGCATGTAATTCAGCCGGCGGAAACGGATCCACAGATCCGATGTGCTTCTGACTTTGATGTGCAGAAATACGGTCAACGCGAGCAATGTCAGTCCGTAGCCCGCATCGCCGATAATCATGCCGTAAAACACCACAAACCAGTAAAGCACCAGCCCGCTCGGATCAAAGTCGCTGTAATTGGGATGCGAATACACTTTGACCAATTCTTCTCCCGAATTAAAAGTCGGCTTGTTGTTCAACAATACCGGAACTCTGTCTCCGGGTTCGGCATCGTCGCTCAGGCATACAAATTTAAATTCTGTGCCTACGGCTTCGACCAGCCTGTCTTCCGAGATCGGAGACCAGCATTTCAGCACAAAAAGCTTGTCTTCCAGTTCCGAACCCGCATTGAGCAGGGCTTTCCGATATTCAAACATATCGGTCAGCGCAGCTTCGGCTTTTCCCAATGCGGCAACTTTCGCGGACAGTTCAAGATATGCTTTGAAAATTTCAGCCTGCTGTGCTTCTTTTGCCCTTATTTCCTCTGCAATATCCCGCAGACTTTTTTCCGGGAGTTTTTCTTCAGGTATTTCCAGATTCATCGGCTGCGCCGAAAACGCGGCAAACACCACTTCCCCCTCAGTCTCACGGGTGATCTCGCATAAGGCGCCTTCCAGCGGCAGGCTTTGAAAAACTTTTCGGGGAACCCGGTAAAAGCGGACATCAATCCCTTGTGAACGCAACAGCGCAACATCTTCGGGTTTGAAACTGCCCCAGGGTTCCAGCGAAGCCTGCTCTTTTTTCAAAGCCGAAATTTCCGTCTGCAGGCGGCTTTCTCTCTGTCCCAGTTCTTCCCGCCGCGCGCATATCCGGGCATAATCGCCTTCAGCCTCCCCTTTTCCGTCTTTTTCGGAGATGCGGGAAAGGAATTTGCGAATCTCGGTTACACGCTGCAATTCCCGCGCCGTATCTGTGGGCAAAACAATTTCTCCGGGAAAGTCCAGATGGACGATTCCCAGTTCCTGAAGCCTTCTGATGAAGCGTTCTTTCTCATCTCCGAGGCCGAGGAACGTCATTTTTTTCATTGAAACGATCAAGCGGCTTTCACCTCCTTAAAAAATGTAACATGCGAAGTGCAAAGTTAAAAGCGGAAACTTAAAAGCGCACGCTTTCAATTTTCAACTTTCAGCTTGTTTTTAGCCAGTTTTGCCCGACCCACTGCGGCTGTTTCCTCATCTCCGAGAAAGATTTTGATTTTGCGGATGTTTTCCCTGAGTTCGGGAATCAGCTTTTTTTCAAACAGATTGACCCGCTGGGTCGTGGTACGCAATTCTTCCCGCAACAGTGCTTCTTTTGTTGAAAGAATCCGAAGTTCTTCCCGGATTGTCACGACTTTTGCCAGATATTCCAATGCGCTGTCCAACCATGCCGGTGTGGCGAACAGAGAATAAGGCACATCTTTGAACACCGCCTCTTCAAACTCAGGCACTTCCACGCCGGCGATGTTATCTTTTTTCGTGCGGACTTCCTGAATCTGAATATAGTCATCCGCATCTGCCGAGGGATCGGTCAGCAGCCCTGCCCAGGGCAGAACAGCTCCCACTGCGGCTTCCCTGTCTCTGAGTTTGCCTTCAACCACCGGCTCCATCTGGCGCAGCACCAACTGCAACTGCATCTTTTTGAGCAGCAGAATCGGCAGAAATTTCTCATATTTTCCCAGCGCGTCCCGCTGCTGTTTCAAGGCTGTTTTATTGAACTTGGGTTTTTCAGCCATTGTCCTCCCTTTGGGAGAGGTAAGAGGCAAGAGGTCTGAGGTATTCCCCGCACCTCGAACCCCGAACCCCTATATCTTTTTGGGCCAGAATTCGGTAACCAGATCGTTTTTCAGACCGGTCTGCATGGGTTCAAAATGTCTTGCCAGCATCTCCCAGCATTTGTCCAGCGCATCCTCGATGCTCATGTTGACATTCAGGTCCATCATTTCTTTTTCAAAATCCGAACCGTAAGCCAGCAGGGTTTCATCCCATTTGGAAACCTTGAAGCCCATGGCAATTTTGTTTCTGGATTCCCGGCAGTCCGAAAAGAGCCGGACCATGGTATTCATAATGTCGTTGTGATCTTTGCGTGTCACTTTGGAAACCACGTTCTGTTTCAGACGGGACAAAGACCCGAAAGGATCAATCACGCCCCGGCGCAGATAAAACTGGCCTTCGGTGATATATCCGGTGTTGTCGGGAATCGGATGCGTCACGTCGTCGCCGGGCATGGTGGTGACAGCCAGCAGCGTGATGGAACCCAAGCCTTCGATATCCACAGCTTTTTCATATCTCGCCGCCAACTGCGAGTAAAGGTCCCCCGGGTAGCCTCGGTTGGAAGGAATCTGTTCCATCGAAATGGAGATTTCTTTGAGGGAGTCGGCAAAGTTGGTCATGTCGGTAAGCAGCACCAGCACCTTTTTGCCCGCTTCGGCAAATCGCTCCGCCACAGCTAAAGACATATCCGGAACCAGCAGACATTCCACCACCGGGTCTGATGCCTGATGGATAAACATGATAACCCGGTTCATGACGCCGCTGGCTTCAAAGGTTCTGCGGAAAAAGGTGAAGTCGTCAAACTTGAGTCCCATGCCGCCCAGAACAATGATGTCCGCGTCCGCCTGCATCCCGACCCGCGCGAGCAGCTGGTTGTACGGCTCGCCCGGCACCGAGAAAATCGGCAGTTTCTGACTGATAACCAGCGAATTGAACAGATCAATCATGGGAATATTGGTCCGAATCATCTGCCGGGGAATGATGCGGTTTGCCGGATTGAACGAGGGACCGCCGATGGGAATTTCTTCTTCCACCGGTTCGGGACCGCCGTCAATCGGCACGCCGGAACCGTTGAAAATTCTTCCCAGCAGCGATTCGCCGTATTTGACCTGCATCGGATGCCCCAGAAACCGGACCCGGTCGCTGGTGGAAATCCCTTTTGTTCCGCCGAAAATCTGCAAGGTGGCGCTGTCGCCGCTGATTCGGATCACCTGCCCCGGTGTGCTTCGTCCCGGGGACATCACAACCGCCAGTTCTCCGAGTCCCACATTAGATGCTTTCAGCGTGGCAATATTGCCGGTTATCTCATCAATTTTTGTGATAATTTCTCTCATAAGTCAATCCTGAAAAAAGTGAGAAGTGAGAAATATTTCTCATTTCTCACTTGAGTTGATGAAGGCATTGACCTCATTTTCAAGCTTTCGGAATTTGTCGCTCTGCCATTCCGAACTGTTCCAGTTTCTGAACAGAGAGGTCAGTCGGAAAAAGGTTTGCCTTCCTTCGTCTTTGTCTTTGATTGCGATGTCTTTCTGCAAAATTTTAAAGACTTTGCCGAAGGTGTAAATCTGACGCTCCAGCGTATTGTAAGCATCCACATTGTCAAAAGCATTCTGCTGGAGATACACGGCATCGAGAAACTCTGCTTTGAGCATCATCACAAAGTCGCCGGCAGATGTGCCTTCTTCACCCACGACGTCCATGCGCTTTTTGACTTCATTGCCTTCAAACATGATTTTCTGGGTCTGTTTGATCAGATTCACCCATTCAGGGTCTCTTTTGTTCAGATTTTCAGCCATCTGATCTAAATATTTTGACCATGAAATCAGCGGATCAATCGCGGGAAAACGCCGGGCGTTTGATCTTGCCCACGTCAGACCGTGAAACGCGCCGACCACTGCCAGCGTCCCCTGGGTTACCGGCTCTTCAAAGTTGCCGCCTGCGGGAGATACCGTTCCGATAACCGACACGGACCCGATTTTTCCGCTTTTCAGGCGCACACAGCAGGCTCTTTCATAAAACTCCGCAATACGGGATTGCAGATATGCGGGAAAGGCTTCCTCGCCCGGAATTTCCTCCAGACGTCCGCTCATCTCACGCAGCGCCTGCGCCCACCGGGAGGTCGAATCTGCCAGCAGAAGCACATGCAGACCCATCTGACGGTAGTATTCTCCGATGGTGACGGCTGTATAAATCGAGGCTTCACGGGCAGCCACGGGCATAGATGAGGTGTTGCAGATAATAACCGTGCGTTCAATCAGGGTTCTGCCTTCGCTGTAGGGATCGGCAAGATGCGGAAACTCTTTGAGGGTTTCCACGACTTCGCCGGCGCGCTCCCCGCAGGCAGCCACGATAATAATGTCAACATCCGCATACCGGGAAATCAGTTGCTGCAAAACCGTTTTGCCCGAACCGAAAGGTCCCGGAATACAGGCGGTTCCGCCTTTTGCCACGGGACAGAATGAGTCAACAATCCGGCACCCGGTCACCAGCGGTTCTGTGGGCAGCAGACGTTCCTCATAATTTTTCAGCGGAATTTTGATGGGCCACTGCTGAACCATATTCAGCGATGTGCGTTTCCCGGCTTCGTTTTCCACTTCGGCAATGACCGTATCCACGGTGTATGAACCCGGGTCAGCCATTTTCAGAATTTTTGCTTTGCCGATAAAATTGAACGGAACAAAAATCTGATGAGTGAATTTCCCCTCGGGAACCCAGCCCAGAATGTCGCCCGAGACGATTTCATCTCCTGCTTTGGCAAGCGGTGTGAAATCCCATTTCACGGTTCTGTCCAAAGCTTCAAAATAAACACCCCGCTTGAGAAACAGTCCGGTCGCCTTTGAGAGTTTGGGTAAGGGGTTCTGCAATCCGTCATAAATCTGCTGAAGCAGTCCCGGTCCCAGTTCCACTACCAGCAGGTCGCCGGTAAATTCAACCGTATCTCCGATCTTAATACCTTTGGTGTCCTCAAACACCTGCACATTGCACTGATTCCCGCGCACACGGATGACTTCGCTTTTCAGCTTGCTTCCGTCAGATGCAAGAATGTAGGCAACCTCGTTTTGCCGGACACTTTCGTCAAAAGAAGCCGTTACCATGTTGCCGTAAGCAGCAACCACTTTTCCATGGACAGGCATAATCAGCGTCCCTCCAATTTCCGGACTTTAGCCGCTCCCTGTTCCTCGCTCAAAGCCAGCCGCTTTTCAAGCATCTGCACTTTAAGCAGGTAACTCAGGATCGTATTAAAATGAAAGGGATCATCCCCTGTGTTTTCGTCGAGATAATTCCAAAGTATCTGCTCAATCAGTTCCTGACGCTTGGGCGGATACGCTTCTGCTATAAGACTTTCCACCCAGGGATAGTCTTTTCCCAGCCCGAAATCTTCGGCGTTTGAACCGCGCAGTATATCCGCAAGGTCATCCGACTCGGAACCGGTCCCGTCGCCCACAAGATGGTCACCCGGGTTCAGTCCTTTTTTACGCGCTCTGAGCGCCGCCAGAATATTGCGTAAATCCCGTTCAAATGCGAAATAGCCCCGGATAAGCCTGTTGCGGGTTTCCGACATTACATGGTCATAATATGCGCCGTAGAGACGATCCGCAGATTTCGGTCCGAAGCCTGCCGAGCTGTCTCGGGATTCTCTCAGAAATTCCAAAATAAAATCAGGTCCTTCCTGCGGTGATTTGATCTGCTCACGCCAGAATTCGGCGTCAAACAGCGCATGTTCGGCTGCAACTGCTTTGCCGGACAAGTGTTTTTCAACCATAAAAACATCCTGTCCCAGAAGAATCAGCTCGATTTCTTTCCAATCCCGAGCTTCGATATGATACTTTTCTTCGAGCAGTTCGTTTAACCTGACTTTGATTTTCCGGTCGTCCCGCTGCAATTCAGGCAGGTATCCGACAAGAAAGTAATATTTCATTTCCGAGCGGTCTCCCCTGATTTGATATCAGATGATTTGATATCAGATGATTTGATATTGGAGAAAAGTTCACGGAATCCGGGGGTCAGGAAGCGCAAAAACAGCGAAAGAAATGCCTCATCCGTAAAATCAAAACGGACATTGCCGTCTTTCCTGTCCACCTGAAAACCGAATCTGACACCCTCTGATTCCATCGCAAGAGACAGTTTGCCGCCGTTATCTTTGCCGTAATACTGTCCCATCAGTTCGATCACAAAATCCCTGAGATCCTGATGAGCGCCTGCCGGCAGCAGCACCTGAATATCGGCATGTTGCGGATTTGCCGCATAAGATTTGACAAAATCGGCGATCAGATTTTTCAGGTAATCCGGCTCTTTCATTGTTTCTGTGAGTTTGCTTTTAAGCGGAAGGGTCAGCAGCTTTTCTTCAACGACTTTTTTGAGATTGCCGACAAACTGAGACGCGGCGATTTCCAGCGATGAGCGAAGCCGTTTGAGAGTCTGATCCGCGTCTTTATCGGCTTTGCTCACAATGGATTCTGCCTGGGCTTTTGCAGCCGCCAGAATTTCATCGGCTTTTTTATGCGCCAAATCAACAATCCTGCGCCCGTCTTCCTCCCCCTGCTGAACGCCGTGTTCTTTGAGCGTCTGAATCAGCGATTGTATTTTTTCATTTCCCATAATTTCTGGATTTCCTTTTATATCATTCCGAGCCCTTTTATGTCATTCCGAGCGATTATATCATTCCGAGCCC
>DZCT01000007.1:18219-22216 GCA_022736535.1 Desulfatirhabdium butyrativorans
TATATCATTCCGAGCCCTTTTATGTCATTCCGAGCGATTATATCATTCCGAGCCCCTTTATGTCATTCCGAGCGATTATATCATTCCGAGCCCCTTTATGTCATTCCGAGCCCCTTTATGTCATTCCGAGCGATTATATCATTCCGAGCCCCTTTATGTCATTCCGAGCGAAGCGAGGAATCTTAAAAACATTTTTTTGTGTTATTTTCGGGCATAGAGGATACGCCGACGGCGTACCCCCTACAGGGCAAGATATGCTGTTACTTTTTCTTCTCTTCCTTTGCAGGAGCTTTTGTCACTTCGACAGCTTTTTTCACAGTTCCTTCAACATTGTAAGAAACTTTCAGCAGATCACCGGCAGCCGGCACCGCAGCCATTTTTGCTGCGGAACAGTCAAATTCGACAGCAGCGGGTGCTGCATCTTTTGCGCCCTGCGCTTCCAGCTTGAGTATTTTTGTGTCAGCTTTGTACTCAAGACATTTTCCCATAGCCGTTTCCGCTGCAATGCTGTTTACAGCAAAGAAAAGACAGGTTGCAAGGCACAAGGCACATACGATCATTTTTCTTCCCATCACTCTTTTTCTCCTTAATTTGTTTCATGGTTATTTAAAAGCAGCTTATTGCTGCACGATCCTTATCAAGGCTGTTTTATATTAAAACCATATTTGAATGTCAATAAAATATTTAACCGTATTTATTCCACCGGCATAATCTATGCTTTTAACATCTTATTTTTTATTGTAAAAATTGGAATTTTAAAAATTGAAAAAAAACAGATTTGTGAATCTGTCCCAAAACTGCCCTTCTGTCATTCCGAGCAGAGCGGAAAATCTCCGAGTGACAGGCTTCACTGCGTTCAGAATGACAGTTTCGTTGAGAATCTTTCCGCAACAGACGCTCTGATTTTTTCATCAGATGCGTAACTTCTAATTATTCCCAAAACGCAAAAAAATGATGCACGGGCCCGTGACCCTGGCCGAGACGATAGGCGGCGCCGGCTTGAATCGCCTTTGTAATGTAGTCCTTTGCCTTTGTCACAGCCGTCTCGATATTGTCTCCTTTTGCGAGAAACGCCGCAACCGCAGATGAAAGTGTGCAGCCGGTGCCGTGATTGTTGCGGGTTTCAATGCGCTCTGATTTCAAAGAGACAAACCGTTTTTCCTGCGTGAGATAAAGAACATCAACAATCTGGCTGTCTTTCAGATGCCCGCCCTTTACGAGAATGCTTTTACTCCCATGCTGTGACAGGCTTCGGGCAGCGTCTTTCATGTCTTCCGCGCCGTGCAGTTCACGATTCAGCAGGACTTGGGCTTCGGGCAGATTCGGCGTTGCCACATCTGCTATCGGCATGAGATATTCCCGGATGGCTGCCACAGCCTCGTCTTGCAACAGTTTGTCTCCGCTCTGTGCGACCATCACAGGGTCTAAGACGATATTTTTTGCGCCGTACTTTTTCAATTGCCTCGCCACAGTTTCAATCAGCTCTGCGGAAAAAAGCATTCCGATTTTCACCGCATCTGCGCCGATGTCACTGAACACGGCGTCCATCTGCTCCGCAACAAAGGATGCCGGCGCAGGATGAATGCCGGTCACGCCTTGGGTGTTCTGCGCGGTCAGGGCAGTAATCACAGACATTCCGTAGCAGCCGAGCGCGGAAAATGTCTTCAAGTCAGCCTGAATGCCTGCGCCGCCGCCGCTGTCCGAACCCGCGACGGTGAGAACTTTGCAGTATGTTTTTTCACTCATAAATCCCCCTCAGTCCCCCTTTAGAAAAGGGGGATTTCTCATTGCTCGTTCCCATGCTCCGCGTCAATGGCATTAAGTTAAGCGGAAATGTAGGTCGGGGTGAGCCTGCGAACCCCGACCTACGGAATTGTCAACTTAATGGCATTGATGCTCCGCGTAGAACGAGTTTTTAACTCGTTTTTTATTTTCTGAAATGATCCCAGCCCGAAGAAGTCACTATTTTAACTTGCCCGTCGGGACAAACTAATTCCATCCGCCCTGAGTCCGTGATTTCACCGATGCGATAAATCAACATATTAAATTCATTGAGGTAGTCTTTCTCAATTGTCTCCGCACTGTCTCGTGAGACCGTAAATGCCAGCGTGTAGTCTTCGCCGCCGGAAAGCGCATAAGCAGGCGCATCAAAATTGAATTGCTCGCAGAATTGCTTCAGGTTATGCGAAATCGGTATGTTTTCTGCATACAGACGCATACCGACACGACTTTGCTCCGCAATGTGTCCGAGATCGGAACTGAGACCGTCGCTGACATCAATCGCGGCATGAACGCCCTTTTGCCGCGCCAGAAAACGCCCTTCCCGCAGATACGGCTTGGGCTGCAGATGCGCTTTGAGCAATTCTCTGAACGCCTCCGAATCCGCAGGGATATGGTTCAGTATCAGATGCAGCCCGGCTTTGCTGTCTCCGAGAAAACCGCTTGAATACACAATATCTCCGGGGCGGGCTGTATCTCGGCAGAGAATTTCATTTTCGGGCGCGCTTCCGACAACCGCTATGTTGATAATCAGGTCTGTCTTTGATGCGGTGGTGTCGCCGCCGAGAATATTGACTTCAAATTCGGCTGCCAGCGATTTGACGCCTTCATACAGGTCTTCGAGATATTCCACTTCGCATGTTTCAGGAATGGCAATGCTGATAAAGGCTTCGCGGGCAGTTCCGCCCATTGCCGCAATGTCGCTCAGGTTCACTGCCAGCGATTTGTATCCCAAATTATAGCCGGAAGTTGCATGTCTCAGAAAATGGATTCGTTCCACCAGCAGGTCGGTTGTGAGCAGAATGACTTCACCCGGACGTGAGACAAAGGCCGCGGCATCGTCTCCCACCGCTTTCACCACATGCTGAGGTCGGATGAGACATCCCCGAGTGACCTTTTTGATGAATCCGAATTCGCCAATGTCTTTTAACTTCATGAAATTCTTGCCTGTGCAATTATATGTTTCAATTCTCTCGCGGCTTTTTCAGGATCATCTGCTGAGACAATCGCGGAAACCACCGCAATGCCTTCCGCGCCGTTTCGGACAATCACCGCCGCATTTTCTTTTTTCAAGCCGCCGATGGCAACTAATGGAATTTTAACTGCTTTTCGGATTTGAAGAAAACCTTCGGCACCTAAAGGATCGGCGGCATCTGCTTTTGTATCGGTCGGAAAAATCGGTCCCACACCGATATAATCCGCGCCGCTTTTTTCCGCTTCAACTGCGTTTTCAAGGGTTTCTGCGGAAATGCCGATGAGCATAGAATTTTTCAGAATGTCTCTTGCCAATGCTATCGGCATGTCTTTCTGTCCGAGATGAACACCGTCGGCTTTCACTGCCAGCGCGACATCTATTCTGTCGTTGATAATCAGGGGAATCCGATGTTCCTTCAGAAAAGACTGAATCGAACGCGCCTGCTCAATAAATTCGCGTGTAGAACAGGTTTTTTCTCTCAGTTGAACGCAGGTCATGCCGCCCCGAACCGCAGCCTGAACGATTTCCAGCGTGGTTCTGCCACGGGACAAACCTCTGTCTGTGACGAGATATAATGAGTAGTCTAATGAATAGTCTATAGTCATAGATTGTTCCTAAAAAACGGTATAATAAAGATTTCTCCTCACTTCGTTCGTCGAAATGACATGGTGTTTTATTTTTATTAGATATTTCAATAAATTATATCAACTTGAATGTCATTTCGAGCGTAGCGAGAAATCTTATTGCTCATAAGGAGATAATCTTAGCCCCTGCTTTCAAGTCTTTCGGCGTGACGGTGTAGAGCGCGTTTAGCAGTTCTATCATAAAACTGCCGGGCGCGGCGGCTTTTGCACCCGCGACTTCTCCGGTCAGCCCGAAAAACGCCAGCGCAGTTGCCGCGGCATAAAGCGGATCTTTGTCCACCGCCAGAAATGCGGCAATCGTCACAGTTGCCGCGCAGCCGGTTCCCGTGATGCGAGCCATCATCGGATGACCGTTTCTTACCTGTATGATATTTTCGCC
>DZCT01000007.1:22316-26367 GCA_022736535.1 Desulfatirhabdium butyrativorans
GAAGCTTTTTTACCGGCTGTTATCATCGCCGCAATCCAATCCTCTGTCAGCGTGCCGATATTGAGAACCAGCGCAGCCGCGATTGAAGCCATTTCCTCCACTTCATTCTGAGCGTGCGCCATCACCGGTGACGCGCCCATTGCCAGCAGCGCATTTGCCGTAAAATTCATTACCACATAGTTGGTGATATTATGAATGAGCGGTTTTTGCGCTCTTATTTTTGCTAAATTTTCCGCGGCTCTGTTTGCCAAATTTTCCATAATGACTCCGTGTCTGTTTATATGAGCAATTGATTACCGTAGAGACGCACCGCCGTGCGTCTCTACGCGGTCAGGTAAAATCACGAGAAAATCTTTCCGTCCCGCAATTCAATGATTCTGTCTGCCGTTTTTGCGAGTTCGGGGTTATGCGTCACCAGAATAACCGTCAGACTTTCCTTCTGATTCAGTTCATTGAGCAACTTCCCGATTTCCTGACTGCGGGCTGAATCCAGATTCCCGGTCGGCTCATCCGCAAGCAGAATCTCAGGCTTGTTAATCAAGGCTCTGGCAACCGCCACCCGCTGCATTTCCCCGCCGGAAAGCTGCCCCGGCAGATGGTGCTTCCGTTTTTCTATGCCGAGCATATTCAACAGTTCTGAGACATTTTCATTTGCAGACGGTTTTTTGTAAAAAGTGCGGGGAAGCAGAACATTTTCCAAAACCGTCAGGGTCGGAATGAGATAAAATTTTTGAAAAATGTAGCCGAACAACTCCCTGCGGATCACGGTCAGTTCTTTTTCCGAAAGAGGCTTGCCGTTTCCGAACACGGTTTTCCGAGCGACAGAAAGCTTCCCTGAACTCGGATTGTCCAAACATCCCAAAATGTTAATCAGTGTTGTTTTTCCCGAACCTGAAGGTCCGATAAACGACACATATTCTCCCTTCTCAATATCTAAGGAAATATCATTGACTGCACAGATTTCTTCGCTTCCCCTGCGATATGTTTTTCTCAGATTCTGAGCGGTTATAGCGACTTCATTCATCTTTTGTCTCTCTTTTCATTTTACGGTTCGGCACCGATATTCACCAGCTTGATCAGATTTTCAACAATATGATTCAGTTCAACGGTATGAACATTTAATTCCTCAGACACCGCCGAATTTTCCTGAGCATTGGCAGCATGCTGTTCTGTAAATTTTTTGCTCCGGCTCATTTTTTCATGCAGGTATTCAATCTTCTTTGTCTGTTAACCTGTTATGTTTTCATCGCTTTCTGCATTTTCAGCATATAGCGATACTAATTCGCTTCGCTTCTGATGGACTCCAGCGGTCTGACGCTTGCCGCACGCCACGCGGGGTAAATTCCGCTGACCAATCCGATTATCAGCACGGCGATCAAAGTGGTGATAACTAATTTGGCATCCAACTGTACGAGCGAGCCGGTGGGCGCGTAAGGCAGCAATTTTCGGATTAAAACTTCTGTCAGCTTGGAAAGCCCGAATGCCATCGCGCTTCCGGTAACCCCTCCGAAAAAGCATAAAATAAGGGTTTCCATCCATATCAGTTTGAAAATGTCAGCGGGCATTGCCCCGATGCTTTTCAGAATGCCGATTTCCTGAAAGCGCTCAAACACGGACATCAGAATCGTGTTGATGACGCCGACCATTGCAATCAGTATGGCAATAACGGCAATTGAAAACACCATGACCTTTGCGGTGGAAACCAGATTCATAATGGTCTGCTTGACCTGCGCCAGCGAGACCACCTGCACATCCGGAATATTATACAGCCTTTCTTCAAATTTGGCAATATTTGCTTCTTTTTTGACCTTGATGCCCACGCTCGTGATTTCACCCTCTTTGCCGAAAATTTTCTGCACGGCGCTGATCGGCAGAAAAATCGTTCCGTCATCCTGAGTGCCGGTGCGCTTGAGTACGCCTACTACTGTCAATTCAATATCTTTTTCGGGAATCAACAGTTTGTCTCCCACTTCCCGCTGCTCCAGTTCTGCGGCTTCATAGCCCATGACGGCTTCAAAAGCCTTTGAATCTGTGAACCATTTGCCCTGTTTAAATTCTAAAAATGTCTTCATGCTCGGAAAGGTAGCCGGATCAACGCCGAGATATGCGCTCATGCCGCCGCTTTCGCCTTTGTTGGGATCAAAGACCGCCTGCATGAGCATGGGCGTGATTTTTTCGACTTCTTCTTCTGAAAGAACGGAATCCGCAACCGACTGTTTCAAATATCTCAGGCCGGTTCCGCCTTTGAGCATGAGCGTTGCGGCTTCGTAAGGACAGCCTTTTGCCATCAGCGTGACCTGAAAGCCCATGTTGTCAATGTCTCTGTTCAATGCGGCTTCATAGCCCTGATTGAAGCCCATCAGGCTTGCCAGAACCCATGCGGAAAGGGCGATGCCGATAATCGTCAGAATGCTTCGTGTTTTTTTGCGAAGCAGATTTTTGTAAGATACTTTGTAAAGACTTATCATGTTTTGTCTCCTTTTAAGCAGTAAAATTTCTCGCAAAGAACGCAAAGGAAAACTTTTATGAAAAAATTCTTTGCGCCTTTGCGAGAAATTTTTGGTAGTGGTGCAGAGGTAGTGACTGAACTCTGAAGAAACTAAGTTTTTTTAAAAAACTTAGTTTCTTAGGTTCTGTTGACATTTCATCTCAGCCATATGATCGCCCCTGCAAAGTGTAAAAAGGAGAGACAGCGTTCGGCCAGTTTGTCAAAACGCGAAAAAATATGTCTGAAATGTCTGATTTTATTTATAAAACATTCGACAAGATGACACTCTCTGTACTGGTCCCGGTCATATTCGCGGGGATTCTTCCGGTTGGAGCGGAACGGGATAACCGCTTCAATGCCGAGCTTCTGAAGACTGTCCCGGAACTGATCGCTGTCATATCCTTTGTCGGCGATGACAGTCCGGGGAAAAAGACCGGCTGTCAGGCTTTCAGCCCGGGTGATATCACGGGACTGCCCGGGAGTCGGTATGAACTTCAGGGAATTGCCGAGTGCATCGACAGCAATATGGATTTCGGTGCCGAACCCGCCTCTGCTGCGGCCGAGAGCCTGCCCGTCCTGCCCGCCGTGTCTCTTAAGAGCGCCTGCGGCACAGGGACGGGCGCGGGTGACAGTGCTGTCGATAATCAGATTTTCAAAATCCGGATCTCCGGCGCAGAAACTGTGCAGGCGCTCCCATACCCCTTTGAGACTCCGGCGGGCAAAGCGTCTGTAAACGCTGTTCCGACTGCCGTATTTCTCCGGAAGAAGCCGCCACTGAGCGCCGCTTCGGGCAATCCGCAGAACGGCTTCAATGAAAAGCAGGCATACAGATTCGTTTCCGGAATAAACATGAGGGTCATTTTGAAGAAAGTTCAATATCTTAACCTTCTGATTTTCTGACAGGGCAACAGTTGACATATATATACTCCTTTATTTCTTTTGAGGATGTTTCTCACATTGTTACCAAAATGTCAATGCCAATTAAGGGTTGAACTGACCAACAATAATAAAAACAGAAGGTTATAAAAAACAGTCCAAAAATCTTATTTTGTAACAGTTTGAATTTATATGGCTAAATTCAACCCTTAATTCGCATTGTCAACAGAACCTAAAAGTTAAAAATTTCATACAATCAAATAATATAATGGAGATTTTGAATGGGTTCAAGAAAGAATTTTCTATAAAAAATATAGAGAATTTTGTTTCTGATGATGAAAAAAATGTCCTGTTTGAAATTTCTCTGGTGAGAAACCTTGTTATTCATAATAACGGCATTGTAAATCGTATACATAAAGAACAGCTTAAGAAATTTCTTAAAGATAAGGTAAAGTATAAATTTGATGAAGGAGATACTGTGCTGAATAAGTTAGACGATTTGGTACAGGATGTTAAAGATATATCAACAAAACTCTGCGAAAAAATGACAAATGCTATTATCAATGAAAGCAAACGATTAGAAAAATACCATGAAGAAAAAAAGCCTAACCTGTCATTTACTTGCCCCCGCCCCCTGCGATCACTCCCGAAAAACACCTTAAGCATTTTTTTGCTGTATTTTCAAAA
>DZCT01000295.1 GCA_022736535.1 Desulfatirhabdium butyrativorans
GGCAGGTGTCGGGGTTCGCAGGCTCACCCCAACCTACGAAATTGTTAACTTAATGGCATTGACCGTAACCCCGCCCTGTCGTTCAGGAACGGGAGGCGATGATAAATCAGGCAACCGCGTAACTCCTGTCAGATTTGAAAGTGCTGTAGGGTCTCGGAAACGAGTACACCAATCTTCTATCGGGAGGAAATATATAAAAATGGCCTGCTGGATGAACTTGGGTCAGATTCTGAAAGTAAACGCAAAGAAATTTCCGAACACGGTTGCGTTGAAGGACAAGGAAAGAAGCTTCACCTATCCTGAAGTCAACAAACGGGTGAACCGGCTGGCAAACAGCCTGCTTTCCATGGGACTGCAAAAAGGTGACCGGGTTGCGGTACTGATGGAAAACACGATTGAAATTATCGAAGCCTATCTTGCAACTGCGAAAACAGGAATTGTGATTGTGCCGATCAATTTCCGCTTAGTCGGCGGAGAAGTGGAATATATCGCAAACAATTCAGGCGCAAGCGCATTCATTGTTCATGATATGTTTGCCGCCACGGTGGACGGGATCAAATCCAAACTGACAAACATCAGCGCAGAGCGATATGTGATTGTCGGCTCACCGAGGGAAGGCTACAGGGAATATGAAAAATTTATCGCCGGATCGCCGGACACAGAGCCGGATGCGGCGGTGGATCCCAAAGACACATGGATTCTGATTTACACCTCCGGCACGACCGGCAGACCCAAAGGCGTGATCCGCTCCCATGAATCCCACATTGCATTTTATCTGATCAATGCGATTGATTTCGGCTTCAGCGCACAGGACACCTGCATGAATGTCATGCCCCTGTGCCATATCAACACCACCTATTTCACTTTTACCTTTCTGTATGTCGGGGGCAGTGTTTATATTCACCCCGCACAGTCCTTCAGGGGTGAGGAAATTCTGGAAATCATCGAGCGGGAAAAAGTCACCTTCATATCGCTGATTCCCACGCACTACAACATCATTCTGAATGTGCCGGAAGCAGCGAAAAAACGGGATGTCTCTTCCATAAAAAAACTGCTGTGTTCCTCCGCGCCGGCAAGAAGAAGCATGAAGCTGGCAATCATGGAGTTTTTTCCGGGGGTTCAGCTTTATGAAGGCTACGGTTCAACCGAAGCCGGAATTGTCACCGTGTTAAAACCTGAAGACCAGTTGCGGAAACTCGGTTCTATCGGCTATGAATCGCTGGGTACGGATTTTGTGAAAATCTTGGACGACGACGGAAAGGAAGTCGGCGTCGGCGAAGTCGGCGAAATCTACTCCCGGGGTCCCATGCTTTTTGACAAGTATTACAATATGCCGGAAAAAACTGCGGCGTCGTTCAGGGGTGAATGGTTCAGCGCGGGGGACATGGGCAGACGTGATGAGGAAGGATTCTATTATATTGTGGATCGGAAGGACAATATGATCATCACGGGCGGCGAAAATGTCCATCCCAGCGAAATAGAGGAAGTGATCGGCAGTTTCCCGGAGGTCTATGATGTCGCGGTCATCGGGCTGCCGGATGAGAAATGGGGCGAGCGGATCGCTGCTGTGGTAGTTCCCAAAGCAGAGGGAATTGACGAAAAAACCGTCATGGAACGCTGCAAGGACAAAATGGCAGGTTACAAACGTCCCAAAGAAGTGATTATTATCAAGCCGGAAGCCATGCCGAGAACGCCTACGGGGAAAATTCTGCACCGGGTTCTCAGGGAAACTTACGGCAAGAAAAAGGGGTAGATTTCTGAACCGCAAAGTTCGCAAAGTTTTTCACAAAGTTCGCAAAGAAATCTTTGCGCCCTTTGCGCCTTCTTTGTGATCTTTGCGGTAAAAAAAGCTGCATAAGGACTCAAAAGAGCAACACACTGAAACATCAAATTTGAAGAAGGATGAAAAAATGTTGACGAAAGCTTTCATACCGTATAAGGGATATTACTCTACACCCTTTGCCAGATGGCAGGGAACAATGGCAAATGAGAACGCAATTATTCTCGGCGCGAATACGTCCAAAAGATGGTTTGCCCAGAAGAACTGGGATCCTAAGATGTTTGATTACCATTTTCTGGGCATGACCATTCACCAGCATCACATGTTCTACGGCGCAACCTGGTCTGCCGCCATGATGGGCGCAACCGGCATTCCGGGCGCGCTGCTCATGCAGGCATGTTCCACCTCGACCACCTGCATCTATCAGGCGGCGTTGGGCGTTGATGCCGGTTATTACAAGAACGCCTACTGCCTCATGGTTGACAGATGCTCCAACGGCGCGCATACGGTATGGCCCAACCCCATGGGACCCGGCGGAGAAGTCGAGTCTGAAAACTGGATGATGGACAACTTCAACAAGGATCCCTGGGCAGGAAATGCCATGATTCAGACGGCTGAAAATGTTTCCAAAGAAGCGGGTCTCACCAAAGAACAGTGCGATGCGGTGGCATTGAGACGCTATGAGCAGTATCTGGACGCGCTTGCCAATGACCGTGAATTTCAGAAACGCTATATGTTTCCTGCCGAAGTGTCGCTCTCCAAAAAGAAAACGATTCTGGTGGAAGCAGACGAAGGCGTCACTCCCACGACCGCAGACGGGCTTGTCAAACTCAAGCCGGTGCTGCCCGGCGGCGTCCACAGCTTCGGCGCGCAGACCCATCCCGCAGACGGAAACGTCGGCATCACGGTCACGACAAGAGAAAAGGCAAAAGAACTGAGCGCGGACCCCAAAATTGAAATTCAGGTGGTTTCCTACGGATTTTCAAGAGCCAAAAAAGGCTTTATGGCAATGGCGGTTGTGCCGGCGGTACGCATGGCATTGGAAAAAGCCAATCTGAATGTCAAAGAAATGAAAGCGGTCAAAACGCACAATCCTTTTGCCGCCAACGACATTTATCTGGCAAATGAGATGGGAATTGATGTCAACGGCTTCAACAACTACGGCAGTTCTTTGGTTTTCGGACATCCCCAGGGACCCACAGCCGGCCGTTCCATCATCGAAGGCATTGAAGAAGTCGCCATGAAAGGCGGCGGCTATCTGCTTTTCGGCGGATGTGCAGCAGGCGACACCGGCGCAGGAATGGTTCTGAAAATCGGATAACAGCAGAACGCAAAAGGCAAAAAAGACCGGCGCACCGTTAAGTGAAGGGGAGACATTCATTTCCCCTTTTTTTAAAGGTACCCCGGTTGAGAACGACAGGGGGATTTTTGCGGCAACACAGAAATCTCCCTTTACAGCATCACCACCAAGGAGACATGATAATGAGAAGAAATAAACATGCAAAGAGCAACGCCCAGTCCATCATCAGCGTCCTGCTGACAGGAAAGACTTTGAGATCACGCCAGATTGCGGATACGATCCTTGAAAAAGAAGGCAAGGAACTTAAAATTCAGGATGTTGCGAGTATGCTTGCCAAAATCAGCAACAGCAGGCGAAGCGATCTGGGCTTTTTTATTCAGAGAATCAAGGTGGGAAATAGCTTTACTTATAAAATGGTCAAAGAAGTTCTTGCACTTTCGGAAGAAAAAGCATATCATCTGACCCTGCGGATAGGAAAGGACAGATATACGCTGGAGCAGGCATTGGAAGATATTCCGGGGCTGGCAAAATACGTTGATGCTTCCCGGATCAAGCCCAAGTCTAAAGGCCGGGGCCCTGCCAAAAAGACCGAAGCGGCGGCAAAGCCTGTGAAAGCAGCACCCGTTCCCGCGCCGGTGCCGGTTGCGACGGAGAAGCAGCAACAGCAGTCTGTGGAAGAATCGCTTGCAGAAATTATCAAAAAGGTTGCCGGAAATATCAAGGACACAGGCCTTAATGTGACAGTGACCATTAAGATTGAAGGACCCGGAGAATAATTATTTGCTGCAAAAGTCTCCGACCTGTTCTGTCTGAGGGGAGTCAATTTCATTCCGGGGGAAAAATGAAAAAAATCGGTATAAAGCGACATATAAAAAAAGAAAATAAAATGCAGCTTGTTGTGATCGGAGCAGGAATTGTCGCTCTGATAATCTTTTTTTTCGTATTATTCCCGAAAGATAAACCGCCTGAGGAAACTGTCGGAAGTGAAAGCTTGCCGGACAGTGTGCAGGAAGGAGAAAGAAACGCGGATATCAAAAAGATCAGTGAAAGGCTTTCGCTGCTTGAAGAGCGTACCAGAGAAATCGAGAAAATGAAACAGCGGATCAGCGAGCTGGAAAAGGATGTTTTAGCCAACCGGTCAGATTCTTCGATGCAAAACAGCAGGAGCGGGAGTCCTGTGCCGTCGCCGGATACTGCCCCTGCCTCTCAGGAAGTCGTCAAACCGCCTGAAAAAAAGAAGACGCCTGAGAAAAGTGTGAAAGCGAAATATCATGTGATCCGACAAGGGGAAACGCTTTATCAGGTCAGCCGCAGTTACGGTCTGCCGGTGGAGACGGTGCAGAAGCTTAACAATCTTCCTCCCAAAGCGATTCTTCAGCCCGGACAGAAAATTCTGATAAGCGGCGGCGAATAAGAAAGGCAGGGTCAACTTACCCGAATGGACAAAAGTTATCTTCTTCCGACAGCCATCATTGACAGCGACCATGCAGAGATCATCAGATATGCGGAAAAAGCCGCGGGACCCACAGATCAGACGCTGAGAGAAAAAGCAGTAAAGCTTTATAATGCCGTAAGAGACGGCATCTGGTATGATCCTTATTGCCCCTTTTATCTTCCCGAACATTATCGGGCAAGCAATGTGCTGAAAAGCGGGAGAGGCTTCTGTATCAGCAAGGCGTCGCTGCTCTGTGCGCTGTCCAGAGCCTGCGGTATTCCCTCAAGAGTCGGTTTCGCAACAGTGCGGAATCACCTTGCCACAAAGCAGCTTATTGAATTTATGGGAACGGATCTGTTTGTCTTTCACGGTTTTACGGAATTTTATCTGGAAGGAAAATGGGTAAAGGCAACGCCGGCTTTCAACTCGGAACTCTGCAAAAAACACAAGGTCATGCCGCTTGAATTCGACGGCTGTAACGATTCTGTTTTTCATCTTTATAATACGGAAAAGCAGAAGTTCATGGAATATGTGGAAGATCACGGGACCTGGTCGGACATACCTGTAGATATGATTGTGCCGGCATGGAAAAAAGCTTACGGCAGGGACCGGGTGGAAAAATGGATAGATCATCTTGAAAAATCAGGCGGTAAAGCCGGACGTAATTTCTATCAGGAAGATGTTGTGAAAATTTAACCACGAAATGCACGAAAAAAAACAAAAGACACGAAAGAAAAATTTTGTGTTTTTCGTTTCTTTCGTGCTTTCGTGGTTAAAATTTTTCAAAATGCGTAAATTCGTTTACTTCTCTGCGCTTGGGGGCTGAAGGACTTTTTGCCGGATAGCCCAGCGGAATAAGCGTAACAAGTTCATACCCGTCAGGAATCTGTAAAACCTGCTTTGCCCTGTCATGGTCAAACAATCCCACGATGACCGTAGCAATTCCCGCATGATGCGCGGCAAGACAGATGTTCTGCGTGGCAAGTCCGAGATCAAACATAAACCAGTCGCCGAATTTTGTGGTCACTTTTCCGTCATAATATCCTGACGCTTTCAGCTTGCCGCAGAGCGCCAGAAGCACGGGAGCGGCGACAATCGCTTTTGTGGCAGGATTTTTGGGCGCTATGGTTTCCTGAAGTTTTTCCTTCACGGATTTGTCTTTTATCACAATGACTTCCCAGCACTGTGTATTTGCCCATGAGGGCGCCCATTTGACAGCTTCAAGAATTTCATTCAAAACATCGGGAGATACGTCTTTTTCCTCGTATTTACGAATACTTCTTCTCTCTCTTATCACTTCGGTCAAATCTGCCATGATATTTCTCCTTCCCGCTGCAAAGTTCCGGACAGTTATCTGACTGTCTTCAAATTTCTCGCAAAGCACGCAAAGGGCGCAAAGATTTAAAAAGCTGTCAAATCTTTTTTTCAGATATTCTTTGCGTTCTCTGCGTTCTTTGCGAGAAACTGTTTTTAAAGATCAGACATCTGAGGAATGCTCATCTTCTCTGTAACAGTTGCAGTTTTTTTCACCGCATTCATTACAGGTATATGTAATCACATCTGATTCATCTCGGTTCTCCTGTCTTTTTTTGAAAAAAACAATCCACAGAACCAAAAATACAGCCAATACAAAAAACGCCGCGATCACTGTTGTCCACATATTTTCACCGATATTGTTAAAAAATAAATCCGAAAACATCCGAGGGATAAATCCCCCGGCTGAAAGCTGAAGCACGCTGAAGCGTGCTGTATCATATTCTTTTATCCGTTTTATATAAAAACATATAAGTATATATAAGAATATCGGCATGAACAAAAGTGCATAAACAAAAGTGTTGACATCCGTGCC
>DZCT01000296.1 GCA_022736535.1 Desulfatirhabdium butyrativorans
TTTCACGATATGTTTCTATTTTATCCATTTTACAATCCTTTCATTTTTATGATCAAATACAATGACTCTGATATTCAGGCTTGTAAGGATAAGCTGCCCGAAGCGTTCCGAAAGGATATTTTCATAAACCCGTAAAGGAACCGCCAGATAAAGTACACGGTCAGGTTCAATCTCTGAAAGAACAGTCTGATAAATGCCGTACTGACCCACAGCAGTTTCCAAGTCACGAACAGGTGAAGCGCTTATGAAGCTTTTTATCTCAACAGCAACTTTCTCCTCATCGCGTTCGGCGGCAATGACAGTACGTTCTGCTCCGAGATCAACATACAGATCTCTGTTTCCGTAAGAAAGCGTAAGGGGATCATCGGTTATTTTCCATCCTTCTTTGAGAAGTGATTGAACGAAAATGTCATGATAAATGTCTTTTGCAGGCATAGAATGAACTTGCACTCTGTCTTGATGATTTATATCATTTTTCTGTCTGCTTTGCACTCCATATCAGAACACAAACTCCTGTCCCTTTTTCACAAATCCGGCAAATCCGTCAGCGTCTGCCTGAGCCGTCGGATGGGGCTGATAATGGTAGAGCCATATTTTCTTTTTCAATTCGGGAGGCAGGGTGCATAAGTCGTCATAGTGGGCATGAACAATGCTTTTGAAGGGACCGGTTTCACAGTCATGAAAAATGACTTCCGCTTTTTTTGACATTATATCAATAAGATGAGGTACAAACTGTGTGTCGGTGGTAATAAATGCAACGGGTCCCTTTTTATCTGCATCCTGAATGAGCAGTCCGTAGCTGTAAAAATTTTTGTAGCCGGTGATGACATGAGGCATTTTCACCAATGAAAACCGAATATTTTCCCATAAGAAACTGCCGTTTTCATCTGCGGGACGGCAGTCAAAATAATCCGTCAGGTGCATTCCTTTTCCTTCAATACATCCGAGGCCGCCTTTGAGCGAGCAGTTCCACATATCGTGCATGAGACGATGTTCCATAAACAGCCCGGGGCGTTTCCGGTTCGGATCAAAATAGCTTTTGAAAGCCATCCATTCCATACCGCCGATATGATCCGAATGCAGATGGGAGATATAAACCGCGTCAATGAGAGCCGCCGGGTCCCGGCGCCGAAGATTTCCCTCGCTCAGAGAAAAGCGGATGTCGGTTCCGCAGTCAAGCAGGAGCTGTCTGCCGTTTGCAGCGGTTATCAGCATGTTGGACTGATAATATTCAGATGTTGTGAAAGCCGAACCCACACCTATGAACTTGATTTTCATTTGACCAAACCTTGTTTCGAGGTTCGAGGTACGGGGTACGGGGTCACACCCCTCACCTCTGACCCCTCACCCCTCACCCCTAGAAATTATACCTGTATTTGAAGAAGGCTTTTGCTTCTGCCGGAACGGAGGTGAAACTGACTCTGAATGCAGGGGGGGAATCAGACACGTTTCGGATGACTTTGGCGTACATGTCCGTTGTGATTTCATATCCCCCCTCATCGTCAAACAGCGAAATTTTCAGGTTTGTCAGTTTCTCCGGAACCATGTCCGACTGAATTTCGGCGCCGTCGGCAGCCAGTTTGATCACGATGCCCTCAAACTGATGATCCCCCGCGTGTTTCCCGGCAAGCACCGTAAATCGGGCCGGCAGATACTGCCGCAGCACCAGCAGTTCGGATTCTTTTTTCTTCGGAAGAAAGCAATTGTATTTGCCGCCGATGCCCCCCACTTCATAAATCGTGATGGGGTCTTTGAAGCCCTTGGGCAGCACTTCCATCTGATTGTCAATTCTCACAATGGAGCCGCAGTCCGACAGCGTGCTTTCCGAAATCAGAATCTGACCGCCCAGGGTGTAAGATTCGATGCGGGATGCCAGATTCACATTGCGCCCCACCACGCCGTATTTGAAACGCTTTTCCGAACCGATGATGCCCACCACCAGATCGCCCGTATTGATGCCGATGCCCTGAAGCACTTCCGGATATCCCGCACTGCGGTTCCATTCATTCACTTTCTCCATTGCCGACTGCATTTCCACCGCGCAGGCGACCGCCCTCTGTGCATCGTCCTCCCGAAGAATCGGCGCGCCGAAGAGCGCCAGAATCGAGTCGCCGATAAATTCGTCAATGGTCCCCTGATATTTCATGATGATTTCCGTCATGGTTCCCAGATAGTTGTTGATGATGCTCACGACATTTTCCGCGGGCAGGCGCTCGCTCATCGCGGTGAAACCCCGCAGATCGCTCATCATCACGGTGATTCGCTCTTTTTTCCCTCCGAGCCTGAGTTTTTCGGGGTCCAGAATGCTGTCAACAATGTCTGCGGAAAGAAAACGCCCGAAAGTGTCCCTGATGAATTTGTATGCCTCATTTCTTTCCAGCAGGGCGATGTAGCCTTTGGAATGATAGCGGATACGGGCGACGAGTTCCAGACGGTCGGGCAGTTTCACCAAATAATCGTTTGCGCCCAGCGCGAAAGCCTCTGCTTTGGTGAACGGCTCTTCTTTGCTGGACAGCACAATGAGCGGCACATCCCGTGTTGCCTCGTTGGCGCGGAAATAGCGCACCAGCGTCAGTCCTTCGATTTCCGGCATGACCAAATCCTGAAGAATGACGGTGGGCGAAATGCGCCGCGCCATTTTGATTGCCAGCGTCGCGTCCTGACAGTAGTGAAAATCTATATCCTGCTCATCGGTGAGCATCCGCCGCACCGCTTCGCCGATCATCACCTGATCGTCAACGAGAAGTACCGTTATCCGATGCCGGCTCTCTTCATATATCGGGGCACGGTTTTTTTTTGTTCCTGCATTTTCCCGGTCCGAATCCGGCGACTGAGAACCCGAGGCGGCTGATTTATCCTGCATCCCGCACCCAGTCTCGGGCCCGCGTCGGCGCGGACCGTCCGTTCAGCCTTCGGACAATTGCAGGACCGATGTCGCGGATGTCCAATATTTCAACCGCGGCGTCCAGCTCTTTTGCGGCTTTGGGCATACCGTAAACCACGCTGCTTGCCTCATCCTGGGCAATGGTATGCCAGCCCGCGCGGCGCAGCGCCGACAATCCTTCGGCGCCGTCGCGTCCCATGCCGGTCAGAAGGACGGCTATCGCCGGGTTCGGGGTTCGGGGTCCGGGGTCCGGGGCGGCGCCTCTGACCTCTGACCTCTGAGCTCTGACCTCATATCCCTGACCTCTGACCTCATATCTCATTTCACAGACGGGCCAGTGCGCGGCTGTGCTTTTGAAAAAAACATCCACCGAGGGGCGAAAGGGCGTGTCTGCGGGTTCGGAAGAATAGGAAAATGTGAGTTCGGGCTTGAGTATCAGATGATCGTTTGTACCGGCAACATAGATGCGGTTTGCCAGGGGTCTTCGGCCCGGGGGCGCGAGTTCCACCCGCAGCGCGCTTTGTCCGTCCAACCAGGTGACCAGACTGGCGGAGAATTTTTCATCCACATGCTGAATGATGACAACAGCAGCAGCAAAATCTTCCGGGAGAGCGGAAATGATGTCTGCCAGGGCTTTGGGACCGCCGGTGGACGCGCCGATCACGACTATAGGCGGAACCGGCGCCGTCATTTTTTCGGGACGGACATACACCGGTCCCGGCGCGGCCGCAGAGGCACGGCGCAACCTTTCAATGATATTGATTTTTCTTAACAGGGCATATCTGCTGCGCTGCGCCTCCGCGCCCTCGCCCATCATCGGCAGACTGACCGCATCGAGCGCGCCGTGTCCCATTGCCTCGAAAACTTTTGCCGCATTTTTTCCCACCGTTGCCGTCACAATCAGGATGGGACAGGGGCGGCAGGGCGGCAGGGCGGTCATAATCCGGCGGGTGGCTTCCGCGCCGCCCATTTTCGGCATGATCAGGTCCATCAGAATCAGATCCGGGCTGTCTGCGGCGTTTTTTCTCACGGCTTCCTCTCCGTCATAAGCTGTCCATGCGACTTCATGATCCGGCACGCTGAGGATAATCCGGCGCAGGGTTTCCCGCGCGATGGCTAAATCGTTTACAATGGCGATTCGCATAGTTGGGTTCGGGGTTCGGGGTTCGGACAGGCTGGGAATAGACGGGTTCGGGGCGTACCCCGAACCTCTGACCCCGAACCCCTGACCTTTGCCTTACATCACCTTAAATCTCGACACTTCGTCCTGCAAGCCTCTTGCCGCGTCATTCAACTGTTCGATTGCCATAAAAGATTCCCGCAGCGAATCCACGGTCTGCTGCATTTCCTCGCTCAGATTCATCATGGAATTGTTGATCTGCTGCGCATTTTCAGACTGAAACTGCATGGACTCGTTCACGCCTTCAAAACTCGGCGAAAGCGCCTGAACCTGCTCGATAATCCGGGAAAGCTGCATACTGATCCTGCCCACATTTTCCGCGCTGCGCTGAACTTCTTTGATAAAAGCGTCCATTTCCATCACGCCCGCGGACACCGCGGACTGCATTTCCTGAACCATCAGGTCAATATCCAATGTCGCCACCGCGGTCTGATCGGCAAGCCGGCGGATTTCCCTTGCCACCACCGTAAAACCGCGTCCGTATTCTCCGGCTTTTTCCGCTTCAATCGCCGCATTCAGAGACAAAAGATTGGTCTGATCCGCCACTTTGGTGATGGTGGTCACAACCGAAGTGATATTGGCGGCTTTTTCATTGATGGCTTCCAGTTTGCCGGAAATGGATTTTGAGGCGTTTTCCATGTGCCGCATTGCCTCTTCCATCTGTCCGAGGTCCGTCTGTCCTTTTGTCGCAAACTCTGCGGTCTGATCCGACATGGCAGCCACCTCTTTGACGGTTTTGACCAGTTCCTCGGAAACATTGGAAATTTCGCCCACGGATTTTAAAACATAATTGGTGGATTCCAACTGGGTTCTCATCACCGCCTCCTGCTGCCGGGAAGTGGCGGAAAGTTCGGTTGCCGAAGATGTGACCTGAATCCCGGAACGCTGGACCTGTCCGATCAGAGAATTGAGATTGTGCGCCATTTCACCCAGTTTGGACACCAGATTGCCGATTTCATCCTCATGCTCTTTCTGAATTTCCGCGGTCAGGTCCCCTTTTGAAATGACATCGGCAAAAGACACTGCCTTATTGATGGGGATGATAATGCGCCGGGCAATGAGCCAGCCTGCGATCAGCATAAAAAAAACAGAAAAGCCCCCCACAGTCCATACAATATTGCCGACGCCTTTGCTGACGGCTTCCGCTTCCGCTTCGGCAAGGGTCCGAATCTGATCTGCGGCAGTCTGTATGTTCCTGAGATTTTCTGTCAGCAGATTTGCCCGTGTCTGCAAGGCCTGGCCCGCGTCACAGATATTTTTCTGCTCGGACAGCAGGCGGGTCGAAAGCGCGGCAATGGAACTGTCTCCCTGAATCAGGGCGGTTTTCAGCACATTGAAATGCTTCTGCACCGATTCAAGGAGCGTCTGCAATTCTTTCTGTTCGGCAGGTTCGGCAGCCCGTGCCGGCGCGGATGAAAATTCCTTTAATGATCTGAGCGATTCTTCAATATGCCGGATGCCCGCGCCGATGCTGCCGTCTTTTATTTCAGCAACTGTGTCTGCATCGGAAGCCAGCAGTATCTGTCTGCCGAAACTGCTCAGAGAAACCGCCGCGGGTCTGATGTCTGCAAGCGCTTTTCGGATTTCGGCAAAACCGGTTTCGGCAAAACGGACAGGCGAGGCGTTCGGCTTTTCCTCATATCTGTCGAAAACCGCACGGACTTTTTCCGAAAATATCTCCGCATTCCGGTATAAGTCTTCACCGGCTGTATCCATGACCTGCGCCTGTTCTTTGATGCTTTTCTCGGATCTGAGACGGTTCTGCACCGATACAAGCATGGCATTGTCCTGTTCCAGCATTTCGGCGTAAAGTTTTTCCAGTTCCGCAATCAGTCCGGGCAGCACCCGCGCCGGCTGACTTTTCTTTGCTTCTCCGGTCAGTTCTTTCAGGCTGCGGATTCCGGATGAAAAGGCATGTTCAAGACGGCTCCGGCTGAGGATTTTCTCCAATTCTTCCGAAGAAGCGGCTTCACGTAACGCATATCTGCGGATATTGAAATCAGCCGCTGCGGTCTTTAGCGTCTGTGTCGCGGCGTCAAGGGGAAGCACCAGTTCGGTGAGCCGTCTCTGGGTCTTCATCAGTCCGACATTTGAAGCGATATTGATTCCCGACAGGATACAGATCACCATAACGCCTGTGAAAACCAATCCTGTCAGCATTCGTCTGATTGTCAGATTCAGTTTCATTTTTTTGCTGTATTCCTTAACGGTAAATGATTCCAAATTCATTGTTCCCCCCGAATGACAGTAGGGTGGGCATGAAATGCCCACCGCTTATGAGTCAAGTAGGGTGGGCATGA
>DZCT01000297.1 GCA_022736535.1 Desulfatirhabdium butyrativorans
GACATCGAGCAGATGAGTCAGCAGGTGGCTGCGGGTTCTGAGGAATCTGCCGCGATTTCCGAAGAACTTTCTGCTCAGGCTGTTGTCATAAAAGATTATGTGAATGAACTGCTGCAACTGATTAAGGGCGGAGCTGCAAAGGAAAATGACAGGGTTCCGAGCAAAACAGAAGAATTTCCGTTTTATGACAAGGAGTCTGATTTTACTTCAATATCTGAAAAACAGCCTGTTCAGAAGGCAAAAAAAGAGTCCGCCGCTTCAAAACCTCTGAATGCTGACTCACCTTCAGCATCCGAAAAAAAAGAGGTGCAGACAAAAGAATCCGACCCCAGACGCATTATTCCCTTAGATGACGATGATTTTAAGGATTTCTGAAAGGTCCGGCAGATCGTTCGGAAACCGAGTTTCTTTAAAAAACTCGGTTTCTCTGAAAAAGTTATCAAGCAGTCATCTGTTTATTCAGATATTTCACCATCTGCCCCACGACAATCGAAAGAACATCCCGTGAGAGAAATTCCGCCGGCGTTTTTTCCATAATCCTGTCCGTAAGTTCGTCCGCGCTTTTCTTCAAATCTTTATTGCGCTGAATCGTTTCTTCAAATATTTTCCGGGTTTTTTGGGCATCGGCAATGGATTTTTTCAGAAAATTGCGCCCCTCTTCTCCGATTCTCGCGCCGTAATGTTCGGCAAGATGCACCTCGATGTTGTATGCCGCCATTTTATTCAGGCTTTCCTGATACTGGTCAAAATTGGAATTGGCAGCCGTAAATATTTCATCTCCGCAGGGAATGCCGCCGGCGTCAGAGGCAAACATTGCCTTTTCCTGAGGAACCCAGATCGCGACGGAGCATGAAGAATGCCCCGGAACTTCAAGCACTTCTAATCCCAGATCACCGAGTGAAAGCACATCGCCGTCTTTTACGACTTCTTCCACGTCAATACCGGAAAAAGAAAGCCCCAGGGTTTCGGCTTTTTTGCGGCATCCGTGTTTGTCAAGCAAAGCCCGATTCATTGCCTCAATTCCCTCGATGACTTTGGGCGCTGACAAAAGTTCTTTTGCTTTTGCCGATGCGGTGACTATTGCCCGGGGCCAGCGTTTTTTAAAAAAAGGGACAATGCCGCAGTGGTCAAAATGGGCGTGAAGAATGAAAATACGGCTGATTTTTTCTTCTTCAATTTCATAAAGTTTTAATTGTTCAAGCATGTCCGGGACAATGTGAACCATGCCGCCCCCCACCAGCGCATATTCATCTTTTCCTTTGAGAATATAGACGCTTGATTCATCGCGTCCGAGCAGCAAAATTCTGTCCGTAACCTTTCCGCATTTGGTGATAATCATTTCAGACTCCTTTTTCAGCATTGAATACCGAATCTCTGTTGAAAATTGACAGGGATGAACAGGATATACTGATCCGATTTTGTTTTTTTTGCCGCAGACGCACACAGACAGACACAGACAGGTATCCGAAAACGGAATACGGCGTACATGCAGAAAACATGCCGCAAAAAACCGAAATTGGATTACTATATTCAGGATTGTCCTGTTCATTCTGCACATCCCTGTTAAAAAAATGTCAGCATTGCAGAGACGCAAAATCTTGCGTCTCTACAGCGCTTCTGTACCACTGCCTCAAATTCAATTTGGTCGGGTACTGATCTGATATTTATCAATTAAAAATTGATCTATTTCATTTGTGTCCGACAATTCAGATAACTTATCCATTTCTTCAGCGGTAAAAAGCGGAATAGTGAATTTTTCAATAAAGTTCTTTTGATAACAGGGAAATCCGCCCTGAATTGAAATACTTGTCTTGCTGACGTAATAATCCATCACAGCAGAATTTAAGATTTTCTGTACTAACAAGACATTTGCTTCTTTAGACATCGGATGTATCAACTCACTGAAAAGGCTGTCATTTTTAGAAACATCTTTACTGAAATATATTCCGTAACCATTGGTGTAGTAAGCATCTTCTTCCGGTGCAAACAGAAATCGCGGATGTTTGCTGAAAGTAGGACTTAATATTTTCTTTCCGCTTCTGGCAATTCCCTGTGTTCTGCCCCATACATAAAAAGGTTTGAAAACAGTTTTCCCTTTATCTCTGTTTTCCAACTGTTTTTTTTCTGACAGAAGAAATTGATAACAATGGGGATATTTATCTTTAAATTCGACTTCAGGTATCGGCGAAGCCGAACTGCCTGAAATATGGTAAGGCGTAATAATTCTTAACGTATTTTTTTCAATTCCTTCCTGATCTTTGAATTTTGATATTTTGTAAACAGGCTTTGTAATGTCTTTTTCAATAAAAAACATGCCCTTGCCGGTCTCTTTAAAAAACAGTCCTTTTTTTTCCTTTGAACCGTCAACAAAGAATACTTCGTCTTTCAATGTTGCTATGCCTACCGCAATATTGAAAAGCTGACTTATCGGCGTACCTATAGTCTCAATGCTCTTTATGTTTTGCTGTTCCTGAGTTTTTAACAAACGCCATTGTTTTACATTCAGATTTTTAAGGCAGTTTTCTGATCCCTCAGCCGACATCAAAAATTCATCCGGTTTCTGTTCATCACTTATTTTGTCGTATAAAACAGAATCGTTGGATTTTCTGTTTATAAATGAAACCGCGGTATAAGTCTGAGCGTCAAAAACTTTTTTATGGCTGAAGTCGAAAATCTTGGCAAGACATTTATGCTGAGTAAAATATTGTCTTAAAGAAAGTCCTGCCAAAGAAGTAAAGTAATTGTTCGGAGTAATATAACCTAATCTGCCCTCAGGACCAAGCAGCTTGTAGCCGAGTTCAAAAAAAGCAAAATACAGATTGAACGTACCGTTATCAATTGTTTTCCAGTTTTTTTTCAAATATTCTCTGTTCTCATCAGACAAATCCTGAAATTTGATATACGGCGGATTCCCCACAATCACATCAAAACGGCGGTTCCATTCTCTCCTCAAAGCATCTGCACAATACAGATTGAAATCATTCGGTTCGATTATTTCATTATTGAGCAGGCCGTAAAGACTGAGAATGATTTTTGCTCTTCTTATGTTATATTCAAGAATATCGGCTCCGAAGATATTTTCCCGAACGGTTTTCTTTATCCCTTTATCAAAAGTCTTTTTATAATAATCCAGAAGGCTTATTAAAAATACACCGCTGCCGCAGCTCGGGTCCAGACATTTTTCATCTTTTCCGGGACAGGTTTCTTTTATGATAAAGTCGGCAATATAATTCGGCGTAAAAAAAGCGCCGTTCAATTTTCTGTCTGCTTTCGGAATCAGGAGTTCAAGATAATTTTCAAGCTGTTTCAGATTGCTGATATCTAAAGCGGATAATTGTGAATATATCTCAGGATGAAGATTAAATTCAGACAGCAGTTCATTTATGATCTGACTGTCTTTGTATTCTAACTTGTTCTCAGTAATAAAGATATATATCAGATGGTTCTCAATGAGCGAAACATCATACATTGTCATCAGGTTGTTTATATATTTTTTTTCTGTCATTTTTTTAACAGGATTATGCAGGATGATACAACTGCTCGGCGGACACGCTTCGCTACACTTTGTGTAGGGTGGGCAGCTTGCTGCCCACCGTTGCCGACGGCTGTCATTCTGTAGAGACTGGCATTGCAGAGACGCAAAATTTTGCGTCTCTACGGCTCAATCAGCCGGTTCTGAATGGCAAAACGGGACAAATCCGCATTGTTGCGGAGGTTCAGCTTCCGCAACAGTCTCAGCCGGTAAGTATCCACGGTTTTGATGCTGATATTGTAAGCCTCTGCAATTTCACGGTTTGTATGCCCCAGCGCCAGCCGCCTCAACACCTGAAGCTCTCTGGTGGAAAGCGAATCGAGCAATGACTTGTCCGTTCCTTTTCTGGCGACGCGGAACGCCAGCAGTTCCGCGGTCTGCTCGGTCAGATACCGGCTCCCCGAATTGACCTTGCGGATAGCGGAAACCAACTGTTCAGGCGCGGACTGCTTGGTGATGTATCCCATGGCCCCGGCTTCAAAAGCCCTGACCACATACTGCTCTTCCTCATACATGGTCAGCACCAGCACCGGCAGTTTGGGAAAATAGCTGCGGAGATGGCTGATGAGTTCCAGTCCGTCCATGCCGGGCATGGATATATCAATCACCGCCACATCAGGCGGATGTTTCTGCGCGGAGGCAATCGCCTGTCTGCCGTCGCCGGCTTCGGCTATCACTTCCATATCTTCGCTTTCTTCCACAATCCGGCGAAGTCCGGCGCGCACAATGCTGTGGTCATCTGCCAACAGTACTTTGATTGTTTTCATATTTTATCATAAGGTCTGTCAGACGGTCTGTTTTAACACTGAAAGTTATCCGTGTCCCTTTTCCGGGCAGAGACTGAATATCAAGCATCCCGCCGATAATTGCCGCCCGTTCCCGCATTCCTGTCAGTCCGAGTCCCTGAGTTTCATTTAACTGCAACAGATTGAAACCGCAGCCGTCGTCCGCTATCGAGAGGATCAGAACATGGTTATCCGCTTTCAGACTGACTTCTGCTCTGCCCGCTTTTGCATGACGCGCCACATTGGTCAGGCTTTCCTGCGCGATCCGATAGGCTGCGGTGGCAATTCTGTTATCTATGTCTGATACAGCGTCATATTTGAAAACACAGGTGATGCCCGTGCGCTTTTCAAAATCGGCTGTATTCCATTCCAGCGCGTCTGCCAGTCCGAGATTGTCTAATACCCCGGGCCGCAGACATCTGGCAATTCCCCTGACATCTTCTATGGTGCTGTCAATCAGACTGCATAAGGTCTGCGCACGTTCTGAGGCTTCGGCGTCTGTTTCCTTCAGCCTTTTCTTTATCCATACCGCATCCATCCGCAGCGCGGTCAGCATCTGCCCGAGTTCGTCATGCAGTTCACGGGCGATGGCTGCCCTTTCTTTTTCCTGAGCGGTGATAATGTGTTCTGAAATCCGTCTTAACTGATGCTGCGTTTTTTTCAGTTCGGTTATATCTGTGGAAATGCCGCCGATGCTGCTCATCTGCCCGAATTCGTCATAAATCGGAAATTTGACAGACAGATAGGTATGAATGCCGTCTTTATGGGGAATGGAATTTTCAACCTGAACCGGGATTTTTTCCGAAAGCACGGTTTTGTCGCTTTCCTCATATTCCGTGGCCAATTCCCCGGGTAAAACTTCATGTAGCGTTTTTCCCCGAATGTCTTCATTCTTTATTCCGAAAAGTTCTTCATACTTGGGATTGACCATCAGATAACGGCCCTCTGTGTCTCTGATATAGACCGCATCAGGCGTATATTTCAGAATGCTGGCAATTTCCTCGGTTCTTTTTTTCACCAGCAGTTCAAGTTCCTTTGAATATCGGCTCAGTTCTTCCTTTGCCGTGTGCAGGGAGCGTTCCGCCTCTTTTCTTCGCAGAATTTCACCGTATGCTTTTCTGTAAAGAATGAAAACCGCCAGACTTACCAGGAGACATAAGAGTAAAATCCCCTTTATCACCGGGCTTGAAATTCTTTTGAAAACCGTATTGAAATTCAGCAGATATATCATTTTCCAGCCCGGGTAGTGCGCCATTTCAAGCTGATATATCATGTACCTGTTTTTTGACGCGTCAAGGGCATGGGTTTTGTGTATTTCAAGCCCCGCATGTTTCCAGGGTCCTTTGCCGAACTGCATGGATGCTGAAATCTCATCAGTTTCTTTGTCGGAAAGTTTTCGCAGGCTCTGATAAAGCCAGTCTTTTCTGCTGGAAATAAAGATGATGCCGTGACGGTCTGCCACGATAACCCTTTCATCGGGGCCCAATGTCAGTTCTTTTTCGATCAGTTCCGCAGATACTTTCATCACAGCAACACCTGCGGCAATATTTTTGCCGTATTCATAAACCGGATGACTGTAATATGCCCCTCTTTTTCCCGAAGTGGTTCCCAGTGCTAAATAAGTTGAGGAAACACCTGAAATTGCCCGCTGAAAATAAGGTCTGAATGCAAAATTTTCGCCGACGAAACTGTCCGCCTCATTTCTGTTGCTTGAAGCAATTGTTGTCCCTTTATCATCTGTTACATAGCAGACATCTGCATTCAGCGTCTGTCTGAACTCATCCAAAATACGGTCTGCCTCTGCAAGCGAGTCATCAGAATGCTGAACAAGAACCTGACGGATTTCCCGCATTCCGGCAAGGAGTTTCACGGGTCTGACATTCTCCGAAAGAAATGAGGACAGCGTTTTTCTTATCATTTCCGCTCTGGTAACTGCCTGTCTTTCAGTTTCTTTCAAAGCTGCCTGTTTCAGTGCCGAATAGTAGAGATACCCGCCTGTAGAAACAGATAACAGCGCCAGCATACACAGCAGAAGAAGAATTGA
>DZCT01000298.1 GCA_022736535.1 Desulfatirhabdium butyrativorans
ATAGAGCAATGGATTCCTAATCCATGTGCCGCAGGTCCGATTCCTGCCGGGGGCATTTTTTCCCGAAGGGGAGAGGGGGTTTACCGCAGCGGAATTTCCGAAGTCAGAGCGATTTCCCCGCGCAGCATTTCAGATGATTTGCCGGTTAATCTTAAATACCGGTCGCTCGGAAGATTATCACCGTCAATATCAAGCGTTACAAAATCAGCGTCCGCAGGTACATTCTTTGAATCCGGCGCTGTCTTGAATATCGCTGTTCCCTCATCAACTTCGTCAAACATCGCTACTTTTATCATTGCATATCCTGCGCCGGCTTCCTTAAACGCCGAAACCGCATTGAATACCTGACGCCAGAAAAATTTTCCGCCGTCACGCCTGATTTCGTTCAAAGGCGGCGGAACATCATCCGGATGTGCCGGATGTCTGTTCATGTTATGAAATGAAAAACCGGGAAAAACAACCGGCATATAATCAATCCCCTTTGACATTGTTTCAGCCAGATCAGGCTTTATCATATCCTCTTTCCATGAATCCGCGCTTGTAGCGTCAGAATATCTTCCGACTGTCCAGGGAAGTATCACATGATAGGAACTGTAAACCTCCGACCATTTCACCCCGGTATCCGGGTCAGGGAGAGAATCGTCTCTGCATGTCCGCCAGCGGGAAGGAACGCCCCCGACAAGCGTTGCCTGATATTTCTCCTCGGCAGTTTCAAACCATCTGATGAGTTCCATTGCCTGTTCAGGCGTGAAGTTTTTGTGATTGTCATCGCTGTAGCCCAGACCCCATAAGACCACTGTAGGCTTGCCTTTGTGTTTCAGATATTGCGGGCTTTGGGTTATCTGCATCGTGTCCGTAAGATATATCCAGTCTTTTATGACGGTATTTACAAGCGAAGCCGGATCCGCCGAGGTCGTATCATACTCAATCGCAAACACCCGTCCGTATTTTTCAGCGCCGGCGCGGACATTCTGCATCACCTGTCTGTTAAAATCAAAGAAAACTGAGGTCTGATCGTAAACGCTGCTCACAAAGCGCTGTAAAAAAACACCGTCAATACCGTATTCCCTCATCCACTTGAAATGACGCAACACCGTTTTCTCTTTGTAGGAGGAAAAAAGTTTTGCCGGCGTTCCGTCAGACATTTTCATGTTCGTAGAAAAAAGTTCGTCTTCATCCAGTTCGCTGACATCCGGCCACATGTCAACCTTTAAATTGACGGCATCCGGACTTGTGTTCCAGTGAAACCAGTGTCCCCATGTATCGGAAACCTTTGAACCGTCGCCCGGGCATGAAAACCATCCCTGATAACCGACAATTATTTTCCCGTACATTGTGGCAGGGTCAACCCAGTTTGCCAATGTCTGCAATACAGAAATCGCTTCTTCCAATCCGATTTTGCCGTCTCCGCCGGCATCGGCGCTGACAGTTACAGACGGATTGAGACCGGCGCACACCTGAAGCGCGGCAAGCGCATCTTTCAAATCCACGTCGCCGGAACCGTCAACATCTGCCGCCGATGCTCCGGACACCGTAACAGAACACAACACAAATATTCCGAAAAAGAAAAACAACATATTGATTTTCAAAGCAGTTTGTTTTTTCATAACGCATCTCCTTTCGACAGGCAGCCAAGAAGGTGGGCACCAAGCTGCCCACCCTGCCTGTCACCTGTTCAGCTTCAAATATTCGCTTCTGATTCCCCATAGAAACAGTTTTATCCACTCAAACCCGAATTTCAGCAAGTCCGTATCATCTTTTTCAGCTTTTTTAAGAATTGCCGATTTTACCCTGTACCGTTTCAGAAAGCTGCTTTCAAAAACAAATTCCCGAAAACGGTCAGTATTGTAAGCCGCCATGAATGCCATTTTCCCCCGTTGGCTGTAAGGTCCCTGTCCGCCCCAGGGGTCATGCTGAAACAGACGCCTCACTTCAGCCCAGCGCGCGGTCATGCTGTTGTGCATTTCCGCTTCCTGATCGCTGATCCATGTCTTTATTGTCCATGTTTTTTTTTCATGCTTCCCCTGACAGAAATCAGGAGGACGGAAAAAATGAATCCTTTCTGTTTTCCGGGTGTCGGAATCGTAAAGCAGTCCCTGTTCCACCGGAAAGGTCCGGCAGGCATCAGGACGGTCTGCATACACCGAACAGCCTTCATCCGTCAGAAAGGGACAGGTTTTTGCCTCGTTTTCAGACATCCTCAGCAGCACTTCAGGGAAAAACTCAGACGGACGCAGGACAATATCCGAATATTGATCTATAAAAGCATCGGAAGATATGCCGAGCCTCTGTTTCAGACGAAGCGCATCATAAGGATATAAAAAAAGATTGAGATTTCGGCAGCATAGATTAAAACAGGATACTTCTGGATGACAGCGGAATGAAAAGGTGTCATTCTCCTCAAGCCGCAAACCGGGCAGTTCGTCTAATTTTTCAGCGTCTAAGCACTTCATTGTCGCTCCAAATCCATCATGCGTCATTTTTCGGTTAAAATTGTGAAACACTGTCATTTCGAGCGTAGCGAGAAATCTTAACCGTTGGATGGTTAGAGACGCACTGCTGTGCGTCTCTACGTTGCATTCAATGACAAGATTTCTCGCTGTGCTCGAAATGACAGTGCGATGCCGGGGGGCAGGTCTCAGGAAATTCTCATCATATAAAATATAATCATGCCTGAATACTATTTCCACCCCATTGACATTTCTCCCTGTTTTATGAAATAACAGTATAAACTTTTTTTTCATACCGTTGCGGAAAGAAAAAAATCATATTTACCGTGTATAGCAACTTAAAATACTTGTGTATAGTAATATAAATTTTTGCCGCTGTCTGAAATACGGTACAGACTTTCAAATACTTTTTCTTGAAAAAAGCGGTAAAACATGCCAATATTTTTTGAAATCAGGTTTTTTAGGAGTTACGCAGTTGATCTCGTTCCCACGCTCCGCGTGGGAACGTACCGGGGGAGACCTTTTCATGCCGCGGCTCCGTTCCGGCGCGGACGCGGAGCGTGGGAACGAGATCACAGGGCGAAAAAATTCAACTGCGTAACTCCTATTTTTATTAAAACCTGAACATCTATTTACAACTTTTAACAATTTTAACAAAGGAGGCAAAAGCTATGCTCAGATTTAAGGGATCAGGACGATTTCTGCTTGTCCTGCTGGCAGCAAGCGCGATAAGCGTATCTTTTCTTATTGCGGGCGTATCGGCAAGTCCCGGAGATATGGTCTGGAAATATCAGACAAATGATGTCATTATTTCTTCTCCGGCTGTGGGCGCGGACGGCACAGTTTATGTGGGCAGTTGGGACGGTTTTCTCTATGCTCTGAATCCTGACGGGACATTGAAATGGTCGTATCAGACCGGCGGCGGCATTTATTCATCTCCGGCTGTCAGCGCGGAGGGCGCGGTTTATGCGGGCAGTTGGGACGGATACCTTTACGCATTGGATGCGCAGGGAACGCTTCTGTGGCGTTATCCCACCGGAGACAGAATTTATTCTTCGCCTGCCATCGGAACTGACGGCGTGATCTATGTGGGCAGCTACAACAATTATCTTTATGCCATCAATTCCAACGGCAGTTTCAAGTGGCGGTTTCTCACAAACGGATGGGCGGCGTCTTCGCCCTCTGTGGCAACGGACGGCACGGTCTATGCGGGCAGTTTGGACGGCTATCTTTACGCCATCGGCGCTGACGGCACATTGAAGTGGAAATATCAGACCGGCTGGTGGGCAAGTTCGGGTCCTGCGGTGGGAGCGGACGGCGCCATTTATGTGGGCAGTTGGGACGGCTATATTTATGCCCTGAATCCCGAAGGCACGATTCGCTGGCGTTATCTGACCGACGGATGGGTGGCGTCTTCGCCTGCCATCGGCGCGGACGGCACCATTTATGCGGGCAGTTGGGACGATTCGCTTTACGCGATCACGCCTTACGGAAATCTTAAATGGAAATATAAAACAGAGAACACCTTATGGTCTTCGCCTGCCATCGGCGCTGACGGCACGATCTATGTCGGCAGTTGGGACAGCAATCTTTATGCGATCAATGCTGACGGCACGCTGAGATGGACGTATCAGACCGGCGATGAGATATGGTCGTCTCCGGCGATTTCTCCGGACGGCAGGATTTACGTGGGCGGTTTTGACACCTTTCTTCACGCGGTAGAAGCGGATTCCCGGTGGACGGACAGGGATTATGAACGGGCGATGAATGTTTATGCCGCCTCTCCCTGGCCCAAATTCGGACAGAACTGTTTCAATCTTCACCGAAAACCTGAAATACTGCCCTATATCGAACTTCCCGAACTGATACTCGGTTCAAATATAACGGCATATCCGAAAAAAACCGTTGCCGTGCCGCTGAATCTTGACAATACCGGTCTGAATATGACGATAGAAGGGATTGAAGCAGAGATTGAATTTGATGAAACCCTGCTGGAGTTCACAGGCGTCAGTTTTAACGGCGGCATTTTAGAAGACGGCGCTTATCAACTGGCTTTTGAAAAAGCGGATAAAGTGAAGCCTGAAGATGTTACAAAAATTGTCGTCAAGATCACGGCGGGAGATATTTACCTGTTCAGAGGAACCGGCGTCATCGCGTATCTGCTCTTTGACGTTCTCGGAGACATCGGCAAAACAACGGAACTGAAATTTATCCGTGCAAAGATAAATGCTTATGAAGTGAGCGCGGCGGAAGATATGATCGCCGGCTCGGTCAGCATCGTGCAGGAACCGGTTCCGAATCCGCCGTCTATAGCACTGCCCACGGCGGCAATTGAGGCTTTTGAAGGCGGCGTTATTTCCGTACCCCTGACGCTTAACAATCCGGGACCTGTTCCCACGCCTGTTGAGGGAATTGACATCACAATTACCTTTGACAAGACCGTGTTAAGCGCGGCGGAAGCGACTTTGGCAAAAGGCGTGCTGGAAAACGAAGACTACGGCATCACGACCGAAATCACAGACGGAACAGTGTCGGTTATCATTTACGGACGTAAGACCCTGTTCACGGGCAGCGGTATTGTTGCTTATCTGAATTTCAATGTGATCGGGGATGTGGGAGATAAAACAAATCTGACATTCACGAAAGCCAAAAGCAATGAGATCAGTGTGACCGCCACAAACGGCTCGGTCAGTATCGTAAAATATGCCTTCAATGTTTCAGGAAACATCAGTTATTATGATAATGCCCGTCCGGTTTCCGGCGTGGAAGTGGCAATGGAGGGAGACACGGAAACATTGACCGACGCAACCGATGCCGGCGGAAATTATGCTTTTTCCGATGTTCCGGGGGGAAATTATGTTTCCATGCCTTCCAAAGCAGACGATCTCGGCGGACTGAGCGCTACAGATGCTTCCCGCATCTCCCGATATGTTGTGGGGCTGTTTAAAGACTTTAACGCGTATCAGCTCATTGCAGCAGATGTCACGAGAAACGGGGAAATCACGGGAACAGACGCGTCCCGTGTGGCGAGATATTTGGGGGGGCTGATTGATACCTTGAATGACGAGGATATTCACTGGGTCTTTATCCCCAAAACCGCAGAGGGAGATGCTGCCGCTTACCCGGCAGGAAGAGAATATTATCCGCTGGAAGCCTCTGAAACAAACGAAGATTTTATTGCCATACGGCTTGGGGATGTGACAGGCGACTGGGTGCCGGGGGCTGTAAGCAAACGGCAGCCGGATGCTTTGCCTGAATTTCGCATAAAGACATCGGATGCAGGTTCTACAGTAACAGCATCGCTGGTTCTGGATCAGGTTTCGGCAATCGAAGGCATTGACATCATCATCGGATTTGATGAAAGTGTTCTTGCTTTTGACGGCGCGACATTGAAGGGCGGCATCTTGGAAAACCGTAAATACGGGCTTTGCGCAGGCACAACAGGCGACGGAGAAGCAAGGCTTGTCATTCCGGCAAGTTCGCAGCCTGTTTCCGGCAGCGGCAAAGTGGCTTTCGTCACATTTAAGGTTATCGGAGAAATTCAGGATGAGACCCTGATTTTCCTCAAAAAAATTGACTGCAACGAAAAGCCCGCATCCGGCATATTCGGGGATTAGCCGCGTATTTTTTTGCCACGAAAAAACACGAATTGAAGCACGAAAAAAGCACGAATTTTTTTTCATATAGAAATTCGTGTTTTTTTTTAACGTGAGTTCGACATAATCCCCCTTTTTTAAAGGGGGGCAGGGGGGATTTCACGACTCCGAACTCATAAAAACCGGACTGAATGCAAAAATTTCATTGACAAAATTTTATAATATAGTAGGAGTTATGCAATTGAATTTTTCTCGCGTTTTCTCGTTCCCACGCTCCGCGTGGGAACGTCCGCAGGACAAACTGAGTTTCTT
>DZCT01000299.1 GCA_022736535.1 Desulfatirhabdium butyrativorans
GAGGGTGAAGGATGGTCCTCCTATCATTGGGCAAACCCAAATGAAACAAGCGGTTCTCCCAAGCTGTCTTTAATTAAAAAAGTTCCCGGAAAAGTGACCTATACTGCTAAGTCTCCGGGTAAAAGCGGATTAAAAGTGACAGAAGAAATATTTTTGGGCGTCGGCTTTTATCTGAAATCCGATGAAGAATTTGAGAAAGTCAAATCGCAATTTAAAAAATTAGGTTATAACCTCTGGGAAGCAGGGCGGCAGGAGCGTAACAATAACAAATGACAAGGGCGGGGGGTTCAATGCCGTTAAATTAAGCCCGAACTCCCCCCTTGAGGGGGGCAGGGGAGGGTGTTTCCGGCGAGAAAGAGGTTTCCTCCGAAACGCTTACGCCGCCCCGCACACCCCCCCTCCCCCTGCCCCCCTCAAGGGGGGGAGTTGCCGGAACACGCATGAGAAAAGCGCAGAAACGCAAGATTTTGCGTCTCTGCAAATCATTTCTGAGAGAGCAGCCTTATGATGAAATTCGGAATCTGGGAAAAAATGGGTATTGCATATAAAATTTTATCCATCACATTTGTCAGTTTGCTGTGTATTTTATTTCTGATGCAGGTGGACAGCCGTCTGTCAAAAGAAGTGAATCAGGCTTTTTTAATAGATCAGTACGGGCTGGGGCTTGCTTTGCAGGTATCGGATTCTTTATTATCTGAAACAGCCTATCTCAACACATTGAATGAAGACCTGATACCGGTGATTCATAAAAATACTCAGATGATAAATGAAAGACTGTCCGGCTCGCACTTTATGAACAACGATAAAGACTTTATCGGGATTATGAATCTCATCCGAGTGAAAATCAGCGACTATCATGCAAGTTATGTTCAAACCGAACAAATCGTCGTCCGTATCAACCAAAACAGAAAAGAATTAATCACCAATCTGAATGCCAGCGACGCATTATTGACGAAAATGATAGACATGCTGACCGCTGAACATACTGAATTTATGATGAAAGGAGAAACTTTATCCGAAGGAAAAATGACATTGAGAGAATATCTGAAAGAATATATCGGTTTTCGTTCAGCGTTTATATTAAATCTCAATGAGCTTCTGTTTTCGGCAGATGAGGCTGTGTTTCTGGACAAAAACAAGTCGTTAAGCGGTAAAATGGCGCTGGTTTCCACGGATACGGTCAACCTGATTCAGGCTGTCAAAGATCAGAAATATACCGAAATATGGGTTCAAGTCGAAAATAATCAGAAAAAAATAACACAGGTTCAGGAAGAAATCTTCAGCGCATGGAAAAAAAAGACAGCGATTGAAAATCTGCTGAAACTTAAAATGAAAGAAGTCAGATCGGGAACCGATTTGCTTGTCACTTATGCTCAGAAGAAAATGGAACGGATCAGCAGGCAGGTCAGACAGGTGAAGACCCTTTCGGTCATAGCGGCGATGATTCTGATGACAGTTTTAAACGGGTTGGTTATCATCGGCATCATGAGAACGATCAGAGGCGCCATAGACGGGCTTGACCGGGTGGCGGTTCAGGTGCTGGCAAGGTCTCAGCAGTTATCATCCGCCAGCCTGCAGCTTGCCGACGGCGCTTCCCGGCAGGCAGCGTCTGTCGAGGAAACCTCATCTTCAGTGGATGTGATGGCTGCCTTGTGCCGGCATACTTCAGAGATCACTCAGGGAACTGAAGCCTTTATGAGTGAAAACATTAAAGTCTCCGTCAGCACTTTGAAATCCCTTATGGAAATGACCCGGGAGATGGCGTCTGTCGAAGCAGACGGCGATAAAATTATTCATATTGTCCAAATGATAGATCAAATAGCCTTTCAAACGCGTCTCTTGTCTCTGAATGCGTCCATCGAAGCGGCGCGGGCAGGGCAGGCAGGCGCCGGATTTGCCGTTGTTGCCGATGAAGTGAAAAATCTGGCAACAAGGACCGCAGAAGCCGCAGGAACCACCCGGAAGCTATTGGATAATGCTGTAAGCCGCATTTCACAAGTTGCCGGTAAAATAACGAAAATCAATGATGAGTTTGAAACTATTATCGAAACAGCGACGCTGATCGGCGAAAAAACTTCCACCATTACAACTGCAAGTAAGGAGCAGGCAGACAGAATTGATGAAATTAATCATACGATGAATGAAATCAGCAAGATCACCCAGCAATATGCCGCATATACGCAGGAATCGGCTTCCGCATATCAGGAAATGAATGCACAGGCTGAACAGATGAAAGACTTGGTGAATGAACTGATGGGTCTGATTGAAGGGAAGAAAAATACAGCCTCAACCGCATGACATTTCCGAATCGCTGCTTTCTGCACCGCCGCCATATTTTTTTATTCATGTTTCTCCTCGATCCCGTGCGCCCTCTTGCGGAGGAAAAATTTCCCACAGAGGACACAGAGAGAAAAAGCCCACAGAGATCACAGAGATTTTAAAATAATTCTCTGTGCGCTCTGTGGGAAAAACCTCTGTGCGCTCTGTGGGAAAATTTTGGTTTCCCACAGAGGACACAGAGAGAAAAAGCCCACAGAGATCACAGAGATTTTAAAATAATTCTCTGTGCGCTCTGTGGGAAAAACCCCTGCGAACAAAAAATCCGATGCAGCCGACCACAATTTTATTGCACAAGCTTCATAAATCATATTATATAGAGCGCATATAAAAGAAATGAGGAGAAAGGAAGGATATGAATCTGCACAGATACGCAAATCCGGCAGTCGCCATATCGCTGATATATGCTGCTACAATCTTTTTTACCGGCAGCGGGGGATTTCCCCTGATTTGGATCACTGTCCTGCTGACCGCCCTGAACATGCTCATATTGACCGAATCGTTTTTTAAAGGAAAATCGCTTGTTCCCGGCATCATTCTGCTGAATGCGGCTCAGACGGCGATTTTCTGCTGTCTGTACCTTCAGCTTGACAATATTCCGGGAGCAGTGCATTATGAGCATTCTGCATCGCCGATAATTTCCGACTGGCTGAAATTTATCGCGGTCAATATGCTGAAAGCGGCGGATGCGGCAGATATTGCCGACGGGTATCCGCAGGTTTTTTCCGGACCGCTGATGCTCGCGGCTCGGAGCATTCCTGCGGGGCTTGCGCTTTCCGCCCTGTATCTGATGACAGGCATGTTGTTTTTTGCCTTAATTTTCAAAGGAATCCAAGGCATTTCAAAAACGGACTCTTTTTCTGCGATAATGAAATGGGGCAGAATCGGGGGGCTGACAATTGCTGTGCTGCTGCTCATTCCCGCAAGCCGGGGCAGTACATGGGGCGACCGGTGTTTGTGGCCCCTTGACAATATATTGCGGACATTGGATTTCACCGATTTTTTTCAGATTTTCGGCATTCAGCTTCACAGCGCGGCGGCGCATCCGCAGGCGGCGGTTTTTTTCCGTATGATGATTGCGCTTTGCGCTCTTCTTTCGGCGTATCGCCTTTATTCATCGCTTATTACCGGGGGCAGAAAATCGCCTGAAGCGCTGGCTGCCGTCATCGTCTCCTCGGAGTACAGCACAAAAGACCGGGTGGATGCTATAAACGAACTGGAAAAATTCGGTCCTTTTGCCGCTTCAGCGGTCCCCGATCTGATAAAAGTCCTGATCAGCAGCAATAAAACGGTCCGGGGCGCGGCAGCATCCGCGCTGAGAAAAATTGACGATCAGTGGGCGCAGAGCGAAAGCGCGCAGATTGCCGTACCGCATCTTCTGAATCTGCTGAAAAGCTACGATATCGGCACACGGGTAGGAGCGGTTGAAGTTCTGGGCGAATTCGGGGCAGGGGCAGGGGCTGCGGTGCCGGAACTTGTAAACGCTTTTACAGACAGCAATCTGACCCGAACAGCCGCGCAGACATTGTTAAAAATCGGAATGCCGGCTGTTCCCGATCTTGTCAGCGCGCTGGGAAATGAAGATGAGCATATCCGGCGCACGGTTCTTCAGACGCTGGAGGCAATTGATCCGCTGTGGCAGCAAAGCGAAGAAGCGGCTCAGAAACTGACCGGATTTGTGAAAGATTTGGGAAAAGTGGATATTTCTGCCCGCAATGCCGCAACCAGAGCAATCGGCGCCTTCGGCGCCGGTGCCGCGCCTCATCTGGTGCGTCTGCTGACGCTCGGCGATGTTCGGTCCCTTGCCCTCAAAGCCCTGGAAGAAATCGGACCCGAAGCGGAACAGAAGGCTGTACCTTATCTTATTAATTTTATAGGGCATAAAGATAAGGTGGTCCGTGCGCTGGCAGCGGCTGCTTTGGAAAAAATTTCTCCTGAATGGCGGAAAAGCGAAAATGCCGTGAACGCGATTCCCTATTTTGTAAAATCGCTTCAAAACAGTTCGGAAGGCTCAACGGAGGGTTCTGATGACTGCGGAAGTCCTGCCGATGCCCTGGTGGAAATCGGAACAGCTTCTGTTCAGCCGTTAGTGGAAATGATGGCGGGGGGCAGACAGGACATGCTGCCGACGCTGCTTCAGTCTCTGAAACGGATTGACCGGCAATGGGCGCAGAGCGAAGGCGCACACAAAGCGGTTCCCCGTCTGATTGAATCGCTGAAAAACGGGCAGTGGTTTGTCCGTTATATCTCATCTGAAATTCTGGGAAAAATCGGTCCCGGGGCAAAAAAAGCGGTTCCGGGTCTTGTCAGACTGCTTCAGGACCCTGATCCTAAAGTGCGGGCTGCTGCCAAAAAAGCGATGGACAAGATTCTTCTGAAAAACTCGCCGTATCAGTTGGAAGCGGAAGATGCTGCGGGAACTGAGACCCGTGAAGAAATTGCGAGTCTTATCAAACAGTTGACAGAAGGAACGGGCATTGCCCGGAGTGAAGCCGCGCAGGCAATAGGAGAAATCGGTCCGGCGGCGGAAGAAGCGGTTCCTCATCTTGCAAAAGCCCTCGGAAACAGGGATTCAAAGCTCCGGACAGAGGCGGCTCATGCGCTGAAAAGAATTGACTCTCAATGGCAGCAGTATCCGAGCGTGCAGGAGATCATACCGGTTTTTGTGAAAGCCCTGTCAGACACAACTGCTGTTCCTGACTGCAATATGCCGGCAGAAGCCCTGAAAGAAATCGGGCCCGCGTCTGTCCGCTACCTTGCGGAGGCGCTCGCGGACAGCAACAAAGATATTGTAAATTCGGCGGCGAAATTTCTGGAGGAAAAATATCCGGACTGGACCCGGAGCGAAGGGGCCCGGGAAGCCGTGCCGAAGCTTGCAGAATCGCTCACCGACAGCCAGTGGTTTGTACGTCATGCGGCTGCGGAAGTTCTGGGAAAAATCGGACCCGGCGCGATAAAGGCGGTGCCTTATCTTGTAAAAATGCTGGCAGACAAAAATAAGGCGGTCCGGGACATCAGCAAAGAGGCTTTGAACAAGATAACGGTCAAGGTCTGATACGGACGGGTGCGGGGTTCGGGGTGTGAGGTTCGAGGCAAATATGAAAAATATGGCAGAGACACAAGATGCCGCGTCTCTGCCCCGAACCTCACACCCCGAACCCCGCACCCGTTTACCGTTCGATGGGCCGGCATTATAAACCATATATAACAGACAAAAAAGGAGATTGTATGAATGCAGTATGTTTAAAAAAGGCTTTCGTGGCGATGATGATTCTCTTTCTGTCGGGTTCTGCGGCATATTCGGCGCAGAAAAAACCGTTTGAAGGCGTGGAGATAACGGTCGGCGTGATGGATGCCCCTGCCATCGGCGCGCCGGCAACAGCCCATGCGGAAACTTATGAGCAGAAAACCGGCGCAAAAGTTAATATTGTGAAATTTCAGTTCGGCGATCTTTTTAAGGAATTTATGTCTGACCTGACAGCCAAGACGCCGAAATACGATGTGATCTTCTTTGCCAGCGGCTGGACAGGAGACTTTTTCCCCTATTTGGACGAACTGCCGGAATCCCTGCGTGAAGATGAAAGTTTTGATGATATTCACGATATTTATCGGGACCGTCTGATGAAATGGGACGGCAAATGGATAGCGGTTGCCATTGACGGCGACCTGTTCAACGGATACTACCGGAAAGACCTTTTTGAAGACGCCAAAAACCAATCAGAGTTTAAGGAAAAATGCGGATATGATCTGAGACCTCCGGATACATGGAAACAGTATGCGGATATTGCCAAGTTTTTTACAGGCAGAACCGGTCCCGACGGTCAGAAAATGTACGGGACAACCGAAGTTTTTGCACGGGGAAGCCAGCAGTTCTGGGATGTGTTTTCAAGGGCTTCGGCTTACACGAATCATCCGGATCATCCGGGTTCCCAGTTTTTCGATCCGGCAAATATGAAAGCGCAGATCAATAACCCCGGGTGGGTGCAGTTCAGGAATATGCGGATATTCTCCGTTTTTGT
>DZCT01000716.1:0-1289 GCA_022736535.1 Desulfatirhabdium butyrativorans
CGTTCCCTTAAAGTTGCCGACATTTTCAGCCTTGAATTGAATCTGAAAACTTGTCTCAGCGCCCGCCTCAATACTTTCGGGAATTTCACCGAGAAGCGTGAAATTTTCCGGCGCAAGAGAATAACTGAGAGTCAACACATCCGTTCCGGTATTTTTTATGATAAAACTTTTCGTAAGTTGCGTACCGGCAAAGGTTTCTCCGAAATTCACGCTGCCGCCGTTTGGAACAGAATTTCCGCCTTCAAACACCGCAATTTTCGGAACAAGTACAGGCGCAAAAGATACAAATATCGTATGACTGCCTGAGACATTGGCGAAAGTATAGGTATCAATTGCGCCCAGATAGATTCCGTCCACCGTCACGCTTTCAATTTTATATCCGCTGGCAGGATACATGCTGAATGACTGTGTGCCGCCTTCCTGCACGGAGATATAGCCGCTCGGATAAATGCTGCCGTTGACGCCCGCATCGGCGATGATCGTGTAAACAGATTCTGGTTTTTTGACAAAAACGGCAGAAATCGTATGATTTTCAACGACATTGCTAAAGATATAGGATGAGACATTTCCGACAGATTTTCCGTCAACGAGAACATCCTGAATTTTATAGCCTTCAAGCGGCAATATGCTGAATGTCTTAGTTTCGCCGTAAGCTGCAACTACATCGCCGCTCGGACTGATGCTTCCGCCGCTTCCGGCTGATGCGGTTATGATATGCTCAATCGCCCTGAATGTGACATAAATACTACGGTCAGCGGTGACATTGCTGAACGTATAGCTGTTCTCCGGCACAGTTACCGGCGAACCGTCCACCGTCACCGCTTCAATTTCATATCCGGTATTCGGAGTGAAGGTGAAAGTCCGGCTCTCTCCTTCGTTCACCGTAATTTCGCCTGCCGGCGGGTCTATTGTTCCGTTATCTCCGGCTGAAGCGATGATTTTATACTGAGGCTTCGCAGTCTGCCTGAATGTGACATAAATACTACGGTCAGCGGTGACATTGCTGAACGTATAGCTGTTCTCCGGCACAGTTACCGGCGAACCGTCCACCGTCACCGCTTCAATTTCATAACCGGCGGCGGGCGTGAAAGTGAAAGTCCGGCTCTCTCCTTCGTTTATGACAATCTCGCCTTCCGGGCTGATGCTTCCGTTTGCTCCGGCTGATGCAGTGATGACATGCTCAATTGCCCTGAATGTGACATAAATGCTGTGTCCGGCGTTGACATTGCTGAAAGTATAGCTGTTCTCCGGCACAGTTACCGGCGAACCGTCCACCGTCACCGCTTCAA
>DZCT01000300.1 GCA_022736535.1 Desulfatirhabdium butyrativorans
CTGTGAACTCTGTGGGAAACAAAATGAGAGAATGTTTTCAATAGAGATTCGGTATTACACTGCTGTTTTTCAGACATCTTGTAAAAAAACAGGCTGCATTTATGAGCAATTTCAGACTTATTATAGAATATGACGGAACAAATTATCAGGGCTGGCAGCGTCAGAAAAACGGTCCCACGATTCAGGGCGAAATTGAAAATGCCCTGAAAATAATGACCGGCAAGTCCGTCACGCTGACAGGCTCCGGCAGAACCGACGCGGGCGTTCACGCTTTGGCTCAGTCGGCAAATTTTCATTGCGAGACAAAACTCACACCTGAAATTTTTCAGAGAGGACTCAACAGTCTTTTAAACAAAGATATTGTAATAAAACAATGTTCTTATGCCGCAGAAAATTTTCATGCCCGCTATGATGTGAAAAGCAAAATTTATCATTACCGGATACTGAATTGTGCGATTCCGGCAGCCGTGGGCAGGCAATACGCATGGTTCATTCAAAAACCTTTGGATACCGGAGCGATGATGTGCGCCATCTCCCATATCATCGGCAAACATGATTTCAAAGCCTTTGAAGGCGCGGGCAGTCCCCGCTCTCATACGGTGCGATGCGTTTTTCATGCAAATCTTGTTGAGAAAGAACACGGATATGTGGTATTTGAGATTGAAGCTGACGGATTTTTACGCTTTATGGTGCGCAATATCGTAACCACTTTGGCGGATGTGGGGACAGGGAAAATCACTCCGGAGGATTTCCGGCAGATACTGCTTTCAAAAGACCGTTCCCGCGCGGGCGCGACCGCGCCGCCCCGGGGATTATTTTTAATGGATGTCAGATATTGATGAAAGGAATCAGGCATGAGCGAGAACAGCGAAGAGGAATATGTCAGAATCAGCATTTTGGAAAGCATTGTGGAAGCGCAGATTGTCACGTCTGTTCTGGAAGAAGAAGGCATTCCGTATCGGATTCGGTCTTATCATGATACGGCTTATAACGGCTTGTTTCAGTTTCAGAAAGGATGGGGAGAATTGTCCGCGCCCCTTTCTTATCAGGAAGAAATTTTGAAAATCATTGATGAAATCAGAGCCGGAGGTTTTGATTCGGATGATTTTGACGATGACGAAGACTTTGACGATGGCGATGAGGATTTCGGCGATGAGGATTTTGACGGGGAAGATGACGAAGATTTTGACGATGACGATGATGATGACGCCGATGACGAGAGCGATGACATAAAAAAATAACAGCCTCTGGTTTATAAAATCAGATATAAAAGCAGATATGAAGTCAGGAATAAAATGAAGAAACACGAAAGCATGAACAATTTGCTGAAACAATTCGGGAAAACACGGAAGACTTTTCACGCTTTCGTGTTTCTCCTATTTGCGTTGACGATGCTGTGCGGATTTCCGGTTTTTGCCGAAGAAGCGGAACTGCCGCCGGTGATTCAGAATGCTGACGATATGCTGGACGCGGAACTGCGGTGGCTCAAAGCCGAAGCCGAAGCCGATGCTTTTGTCTGGAGCGCGTCAAAATATGAGCAGAAAATATCGGAAGCCCCGTCTTTGGTCACGATCATCACTTCCGAAAAAATAAAAAAATTCGGCTGGCGGGGATTGCCGGATATATTGCAGAATGTCGGGGGGATTTATTTCACCTATAACCGGAATTACCATTATATCGGCGTGCGGGGCTTCAATCCTCCCGGTGATTTGAATACCAGAGTCCTGCTTTTAGCCGACGGACACCGGATCAACGACAATGTGTTTGAACAGGCTTTTATCGGAACAGATTTTCCCATTGACATTGATCTGATTGACAGAATCGAGATTACCAGAGGCCCCGGCTCCTGTCTTTACGGGAACAACGCTTTTTTCGGCGTGATCAATGTCATCCTGAAAAAAGGAAAAGACATCAACGGGACGGAAACATCTGTCAGCGCAGGCAGTTATGACGCTTATGAAGGCAGATTCACTTACGGCAAAAAGTTTTCTCATAATATTGATCTCCTGATCTCCGGTTCCGCTTATGACAGCAAAGGCGATGAGGAGATTTACTACAAAGAATTTGATGATCCTTCCACGAACAACGGCTGCGCGGAAGGCAACGACGCTGACAAAGTTCGCAATCTGTTTTTGAAACTCTCGCTCTGGGATTTCACACTTTCAGGCGTTTACAACTCACGGGACAAAGATGTTCCCACCGCTGCTTTCGGGACGGTATTCAATGAACCGCTTGATACCATTGATGACAGAGCTTACGGTGAATTGAAATATGAACATGGTTTCGGCGAACATTTCAATATGGCAGCCCGCATATATTACGACTACTATATTTATAAAGGAACTTATTCTTACAGCGGGACAGATGAAGACTCGGGCGAAGAATATCTCTACATCAACAAAGATGATGATGTCTCGGAGTGGTTCGGGGGCGAACTGAAACTGACCCGAAATCTGTTCGGAAACAGCATTCTGACGCTGGGAGCGGAATTTCAGCACAACATCCGGCAGAATATGTTTAATTATGACGAATCGCCTTACAGTGTGGGGCTTTTGATGAAAAAAAAAGGCAGTGAGAGTTACGCTGTTTATATTCAGGATGAAACCCGCATTTTTCAGAATCTTATCTTTAACGGCGGCATTCGTTATGACCGCTATGAATCTTTCGGCGATACACTGAATCCGAGACTGTCTCTGATTTATCATCCTCTTGAAACAACAAGCCTGAAACTGATTTACGGCACAGCATTCCGTGCGCCGGATGTGTATGAGCAGTATGTGCGTGAATGGGCTTCGATGCCGGCATTGGACCCGGAAAAAATCACGACTTATGAAATCATTGCAGAGCAGAATTTCAGAGAAGGATTTAAAGGTTTTATTTCCTATTTCAAATATAAAATTGACGATCTCATCTCTCAGGTTACCTATGGTGATTCATGGACATATGAAAATACGGATGAGATTGAAGCAGAAGGCATTGAGCTGGGGTTTCAGGGAAAATGGAAAAATGGGGTTGTCGGAAATATCAGTTATTCATATCAGAAAGTTAAAAACGGTCAGGTTGAAGACGATGAGAGCGATGAAACCGTTTCCAATTCTCCGAGACATTTGATAAAAGGAGATATTTCTGTTCCGCTCATTCCTGAAAAAATGTTTGCTTCTTTTGAATGCCGGTATGTCAGCGAGCGAAATATGATTCAGGACGGAACGGTAAAAGATTATGCTGTCGGAAATTTGACATTTCTGTGGAAAAATGTCATCAATGGGCTTGAATTATCTGCCAGCGTTTACAATCTGTTTGATGAGAAATATTCAGACCCGGTAAGCAAAGACCATGAACAGAAAAGCATCGAACAGGACGGCAGGACATTCCGGCTGAAGCTGACATATAAGTATTAAATGAGCAGTTGAAATTCTCGTTCCCACGCTCCGCGTCAATGTCATTAAGTTAAGGGGAAATCCGGAGTGCTGAAATGAAATTTCAGCAGGTGCTGACCCATTTTATAAAATTCGGTCGCTGCGCTCCGCTTTTATAAGATGACGCACTCCGGAAGGCTTAACTTAACGGCATTGACGCGGAGCGTGGGAACGAGAATAACACCCAACACGCAAAAAAGGAGGTTCACCATGTCAAAGATCGCAGATTTTCAGAAAGCACTTGAAATCGGGCGTCCGCCCAATGTGAAAAGTCTTTTCCCGAACTCAAAGGCATTGATCGTGAGCGGAAAATTCATAGATATTGCCATGCTCACAAAAGGAAAGGCAATCTGCATGGCCGCCAACGGCAGAAGCCATTTTGTCATACGGGGCGCGCTGAAAGCCGCGCAGCGGGCAAATTCCGTTCTGATGATCGAGATCGCCAAATCCGAAGGCGGCGCGGGCGCGTACTGTGCAGTGAATTTTTGGAACATTGCCCGACAGGTGGATGCGGTCTGCAATGAACTCAACATCACCGTGCCGGTGGCAATTCACGCGGATCACTACGGCATCAAGAATGCGCAGGATATTCAAAAAGCAAAGACAGAAATTCCGAGCATTTTTGACGCGGGCATCACCTCAATTGCCATTGACGCGTCTCACATGACCGATGACAAAAACCTGCTCGCCAGTCTGGAACTGCATCCTTTTGTGCCGAAATGGGCGGGATTTGAAACTGAAGTCGGCGAAATAAAAGGGAAAGAAGGGCTTTCCACTGTGGAAGAAGCGATGTTTCTCATACAAGGGCTGAACGCGCATGATATTTTTCCGAACTGGATTGCGCTGAACAACGGCACCACTCACGGCATCGAAGAAAGCGCTCAGGGCATTCAGGTGGAGCTTACCGCCGATATTCATAAAGCTTTGGAAAAATACAAAGTCTCCGGCGCGCAGCACGGCACTTCGGGAAACAGTTCGGACCGCCTGAGAGAAATCGCCGCAAAAACCAGAACCACCAAGGCAAATGTGGCGACTGCCCTTCAGATGATTTCATGGGGGCTTGAAGTGAATGACTACGGCAATGCCCGACTCGATGCGGACGGCAATTTTGTCAAGGTGAAAGGCGAAGGCGTCACGGAAGAAATGTGGAATGAAATGACGAAATACGCCAAAGACAAAGGGCTGAAAGCCGGCGATTACAAAAAGCTGAATCTGCCTTTTGAAAACAAGCTTTTAGGACAGACAAAGGAAATCCGGGAGCGGATGAGTAAACGGGTTGAAGATTTTGTTTACAACATGATGACAAAGGTTTTGAATGCACAGGATACGGCAGATATTGCGGTTGATGCGATTCTGAAAGCCGGTGCTTACGATCCGGGTCCCAAATCGGCGCGGATTGAAAATCCCTCGGAATGGACCCCGGAAAAGATTGTTCAACGGGCAGGCTCTATTTCCGGCGATAAAGGGGCAAAGGGAAATTTTGACGATTGATGATGAAACGGCAGGGGTACCCGCTCTGTCGTAACCTCTGTCATTTGGGGTGTTTCGTCGGGGTGAGAGGTTCGGGGTTTCCCTCTGACCTCTGACCTCGAACCCCGCCCCCCCCTGCCCCCCTCAAGGGGGGCAAAGGCTAAAATCAGATCAGGCATTCTCTCTTAACTTAACGGCGTTGGGGGTTACGCCCCCGCCGTTTCTTTCAATTTCATAACTTTCATAACCTTCAAGCTGCAAACTATGAAAAAAATTTCTTCTTATCAGATATATAATGTCCTGAAAGCTTACAGCAGGCAGTTGATCCGAACAAAAATTTTGGCGTCGAAAGGCAAAGAGATACAGACGGAACGAAGTAAAATAACAGGCGGAAAAGGTCAGGCAGTTATTGAACAGATTTCAATAGATATTATTGATAAAATTAAATATCTTAAATCAATATGCGAAGACCCCGGCAAAGAAAAAAAGCGGGCTGAAAGACACCTTAATGAAACAAAACTGATTTACTATACAATTGACGAGAACAATCAAAAAATAATTCATATCGTTACGGTTGAAGATTCAGACAGCGGGAAATGAGAAGTGAGAAATAATTTGAGGTGAAACAGAAATCAGGAAAATCCTTTAATCCTTTTATCAGGGTCCGCTTTTCCATCATGCTCAAATTGGTATTGATTTTTTTGCCGGTGATTCTCGCGCCGATGACCATCATGGTCTCACTGAGCGTATGGATTACCGCAAACCGTATGGAAAGCGATTTCCGAGCCTGCAGCCGCACCGCGCTGAACAATGCCAAAAACATTCTCTCCGAATATGAAAAACGTGCTGAAAATATTGCCGAATTATTGGCAGAAACCGAGTGGATACGGGAAAAACTGCCTTTGCAGAAAACAGGGTCCGATATGCAGGAGGAGTTGAAAGCCAAGCAGGATATGTGGTTTACGGCGATTGTAGAAGTATTTGATATTAAAAAACAGTTAGTTGCACGGACTTATACCGATGAAAATCTGGCAAAAGCTTTTTTTACAAATCCCGAAGCCCCTCTTGTCGCGGAAACACTGGGCATGAAAAAGGCCTCGGACTATTTTGTTCTGAAGGACGGACTTGCCTTGAAAGCTTCCTGGCCCATTGTGAATTATAAAACTTTGGAACCCGTCGGCGCCGTCATTGTGACCTATCCCTTGAACATACTGTTTTTACGGACAATCAAAGAGTGGATTCAGTCCGAAGTCACGGTTATTTTTGAATCCGAATCAGACGGAAAGCTTATGCGTGTTTTCACCACCCTTCAGGATCAGAAAGCATATCCTCTTGAGCGATTATGGGAAACCGCTGTTTCCGATTTCCGTGCTGTGACAGAAAGAGATATTCAGAAACGGGAGCGTATAATATTCTTTTATAGGTTTTATATAATTTTATATAAAAATATATAAATATA
>DZCT01000301.1 GCA_022736535.1 Desulfatirhabdium butyrativorans
CTGCGTATCCTCCGCGTCCTTTGCGGTAAAAAATTATGTCGAACTCACGTTAAAAAAGCCATCGGAATGACATGGAAGATTCATTTCTCAAATCTCAATTCTCAATTCTCAAAAATCCGAATCCGATAACGGTTATATCGTCTCTCTGTTCTTCTTCATCTTTCCATTCCATATAGGCTTCTCTGATGCACTTTTCCTGTTCTTCAAAAGGTTTCCCCCGGATTTCTTTCAGCAGGGAACGAAAGCGTTTGTTTCCGAAAGGCAGATGTCCCGGTCCCCCGGGCTGATCGGTAATCCCGTCTGTTGCCATATAAAACGACATGCCTTCCTGAATCGGAATCTCATGATTTGTAAAATTGAAATCAGGGTTTGCGTCTTTATATCCGATGCTCTGCCTGTCGCCTTTGACAATCCTGAGCGTATCCCTGAAAGTACAGACCAGCGGAATTTTTGCGCCTGCAAAGGTCAGCACCCGGGTTTTCACATTCACAAAGAGGATGCCCGCATCCATACCGTCATCGGAACCGGCATTTTTTTCATTGGAAGAATATAAAGATGTTTTGACCGCCGCATTAAGCGATTTCAGTATCTGTGAGGGATTGTTATAATAATCTTTCTGCATCGTTTCTTTAAACGCTGTTCCTGCCAGCATGGTCATCAGCGCGCCGGGAATGCCGTGACCGGTACAGTCTATGAGCGCCAGCAGCCAGCCCTCGTCAAATTCATCGAGCAGATAAATATCGCCTCCCACAATATATTTGGGTTCGTCTATGATAAAATAGTGCTTCAGACATCGGTTTACCACGGCTTTGGAGGGCAGAAGCGAGCGTTGGATGCGTTCTGCGTAACGGATATTTTCCATAATGGTGGTATTGGCATAAGCCACCTGCTCAAGAGTTGCCCGCAGTTCGCCGGTTCTTTCTTCCACAATCTGCTCCATCATCAGGGCAGCCTCTTCCTGCGCGGCAAAAGCCTCGTGACGGACTTTCAATATTTTCTCATACGCCAGCAGTTTTTCTTTGCGCTCGGCATTGATCCGGTCTGCCAGCCCCAGTCCCAGCAGAATGACCAGCATCGCGGAACCGATCTGCATGACATAAACCGTCAAAAAATTGCTGGGCAGAATACCGAAAGATTTCAGACCGTAAAGAATCGCTCCGACCACAAAGGCAAACCATGCGATCATAAAATACAATGCCGGACCATAGCCTTTTCTCAGACAGAAAAGCCCTGCCAGCAGAACTGCCCCCAACCCCGGCATGACACATAAAACCGCCATTTTGACGCTTGCCGCATAGCTGTTCAGCGTCACAGAAAGCACAGCAACCCCTGCCGACAGGGCGATAAAAACGAAAAGAACTCGGTCTGTACGGGGCGCATTGATTTCGGTATTCAGAAAAGACCGGGTAAACTGTGCAATCCACAAGCCTGTAAATACAATAAAAAAAGGAACTGTGCGATTGAACCATCGGGGACTCTCTGACCACAGATACTGATAGCCCTCGCCGCTCAGAGACAGTTGAAAAAGCGTGTAACTGACAATATACAGGACATAAAAAAGATAGCTTCTGTCCCTGACCGAAACAAACAGAAAGAGATTGTAACATGCCATTGCCAGCATCAGCCCGTAATAAATTCCGGACACATACTGCTGTGCCGAAACTTTTTCCGCAAAAGCCGCCGGGGACCAGAGCGTAAAAGAAAATTCCATTGTTCCGGCAGTTTTGATGCGGAAATACAGGGTCTGTGTCTGCCCGGGCGCTGTCTCCGCCCGAAAAACAAAATGATGGTGTTTTATATCCCGATGCCGGAAAGGCAGCATGTCACCGGTTTTTCCTTTTTTTACAATGTCTTGTTCATCGGCTGTCCAGCATTCCACCTCATCTAAGAGCGGATAGCCTATTTCTATAAACCATTCTTTTTTTTCCGCTGTAGAACGAGTTTTCAACTCGTTTTGATAATTCAGCGTCAATCTGACCCAGAAAACAGCATCTGTATAGCCGAAATTCTGTACCTGTTTTCTGCTTTCAACAAATTTTTCAGAGAGTTGGGGCGATGCCACATCATTGACAGACCATCGGCCGGTTCTGTCTTCTATATACGAGATATGAGTACCCAGCGGATATTGGTCCGTATTTTCATTCAGAACAGCAACTTCAGAGGCCCCGGCCGCTGATATGCACATAAAAAAAAGCAGAAAAAGGGATAAGAAGTGAGAAGTGAGAAGTGAGAAGTGAGAAATTAAATTCCCTTCCCTTTTCCCGCTTCCGGCTTCCGGCTTCTCATTTGTCACTTTCCGTTGATTCCTGCACTTCTTACTTCTCACTTCTCACTTCTCACTTTCATCATCTCCCGCTGGCGAAAAGCTTCATACATGACAAGCGCGCCTGCCACGGAAGCATTGAGCGAATCTATCTGTCCGGTCTGGGGAATGCGGATCAGCAGATCGCAATGTTTGCTGACAAGGGGGCGGATGCCTTTTTCCTCTCCTCCAATAACAAAACCCAGAGAACATGTCAAATCCGTATTAAAAAGCGACTGATTTGCAGCTTTGTCCGTGCCTATAACCCATACGCCTTTTTTTTTCAATTCTTTTATTGTGCTGACCAAATTTGTCACTCTTGTCACAAGGATATGCTCCATCGCGCCTGCGGAGGCTTTTGACACTGCCGGCGTCGGCAATGCAGACCGGTCTTTCAGAAGAATCACGCCGTCAACGCCCGCGCACAGGGCAGTCCGAATCAGCGCGCCCAGATTGTTTGTGTCCGAGACCGTATCCGGTATGAGCAGAAAAGGCTGACGGGCTGAGGATTCGGCTTTGTCAAAAATATCCGAAAGTTCGGCAAAAGGATAGGGACTGACGCGTGCGGCGACGCCTTGATGATGATCTGTGCCTGTCATTGCCTTCACTTGGGAAAGGGAAATTCTTTTGACAGGAATATGACAGGATTCCGCATCTGTTGCAAGCTTTTCAAGCCGTGGCGAAGATTTTGCCATGCAGATTTCAACAAAATCTCTTCTGGCTGCCCGAAGCGCTTCAAGAACCGGATGAATGCCGTAAAGTATCTCTGTTTTCATTTATATAGTGTGCTGCTGTTTTTTTTTGCCACGAAGGGACATGAAAGAAACTAAGTTTTTTTAAAAAACTTAGTTTTTCCTGCTGTTTTTTTTGCCACGAAGGGACACGAAAGAACCTAAGTTTTTTTAAAAAACTCAGGTTTTCCAAAACAAGCCCGTCATTCTCAAACCGAACTTGTCATTCTGAGCGGAGCGAAGAATCTCTTCGCGCCTCATTCGTGTAACAATTCGTGTCCGTTCGTGGCTGAATCATAAAAGCGATTTTGTCATTCTGAGCGGAGCAGGGTTCATCACCTAACCGCTACCCGATATGTTTCCACAATCTCAATCAGCTCCTTTTCAGTATCCGGAAGCCGGTCATTCACAATAATATGGCGGTACCGGTCTTTTTCCGCCATTTCTTTTTCCGCATGAATCAGACGCGCGGCAATCACTTCCTTTTTGTCTGTGGCTCTGGATTCCAAACGGGATTTCAGCAGCTCAAACGACGGCGGCATAATAAAAATCGTCACCGCTTCGGGGTATCGTCTGATGATCTGCCGCATTCCCTGAACATCAATGTCCAACAGCACGTCATGTCCGGCGGACACGGCTGTATCTAAAAATTCGGCGGACGTGCCGTAAAAATTCCCGTGAAGTTCTGCCCATTCCGCCCATTTGCCTGTGGCGATTCCTTTTTCAAATACATCTTTTGAGATGAAAAAATAATCAATCCCCTCGGTTTCACCGGCGCGGGGCTGGCGGGTGGTATAAGACACGGAAAAGCGCAGATCGGGAAAACGGGCAAGCAGCGTCTTGCAAAGCGTTGTTTTACCGGCTCCCGAAGGCGCGGAAAGAATAAAAAGTCTGCCCCGGGTTCGGGCGGATGCCGGGTTCGGGGTTCGGGGTTCGGGGTTCGGGGATTCAGTCATCGTTTTCATCCGAATGGTCATCTGTTTTTTCCATCTCCTTTTCAGAAAGTTCCGGGGAGAGGGGGATCTGTTTTTTATCGCTGCGGGCAGTTTTGTCAGGTTCTTTCAGCATCTCATATCGCTGTGATATGGTTTCCGCCTGAATTGCGGAGAGAATCACATGATTGCTGTCCGTGATGATGATTGAACGTGTTTTCCGTCCGTGGGTGGCATCCACCAGCCGTTTTTCTTCTTTTGCTTCGTCTTTCAGACGTTTCATGGGGGCAGAGTTGGGAGAAACAATGGCAATCACCCGCTCGGCGACCACCGTACTCCCGAAACCGATATTCAACAAACTTTGTTCCATGCGTTCTCCCGGAGGATAAGTGATAATTGAGAAGTGAGAAATATTTCTCACTTCTCAATTATTCAATATTCTGAACCTGTTCTCTGATTTTTTCAAGTTCGGATTTAAGGGCGACGATGATATGGGAAACATCCGCATTTCCCGATTTGGACCCCATCGTGTTAAACTCCCGGTTAAATTCCTGCAATAAAAAATTGAGTTTCCGGCCCGGCGTCTCTTCCGAGTCCATAATAGAACGAAACTGCCGGATATGGCTTCTGGCTCTGAGAATTTCTTCGGAAATATCGCTTCGATCCGCAAGAAATGCCGCTTCCTGTGCAATCCGTGAGGGATCAATCTCCGTAATGCCTCGGGTCAGGGCTTCAATGCGCTCTTTCAGGCGTTCCTGATAATGAAACAGAAGATCGCCGGCTTTTGCTTCGATTTCATTCATACTGTCTTCAATATACGCAAGGCGGGTGATAAAATCTCCGGCAATAAATTCGCCCTCTTTTTTCCGCATGGCATTGAGTTCGTCCAGCGCCTCGCTGATACAGTCTCTGATGTCGGTCCAGCGTTTTTCAATATCCGTATCTGTTTCAGCCGGTTTGATAATGCCGCCGACGCCTGCCAACAGTTCCAGCGAAATGCCCGTATCAAAACCGAACATCGCTTTCAGACGCAGCAGGGCTTGATGATATGCCGCAGCTTTTGTCTCGTTGACTTCAAAGACGCAGGCTTCTTCGGAATCGTCTTTTATGTGTAATTTAATTTCGATTCTGCCTCTTGTCACTTTTTCTGAAACCAATGCCTTTATTTTTTCTTCAAGCGCAATATAACTTTGGGGAATACGCAGCACCAGATCGAGGTATCTGCTGTTGTAAGAACGGACTTCAACTCTGATTTCCATGCTCTCTATCGTGCGTTCCGCTCGGGAAAAAGCCGTCATGCTTTTCATCATTTTCAGACCTTGATTTATAGGTAAAATATTTTTTCCCACAGAGGACACAGAGTTGAAAAAAACCACAGAGACCACAGAGAAATTTAAAACTCTGTGATCTCTGTGGTCTTTTCTTCTCTGTGTCCTCTGTGGGAAACCAATTCTCAATTCTCAATTCTCAATTCCCTGACATACCTGTCGCGCACCTGCTTCAGCCAGCCCAGCATTTTCTGATCCGCATAATCCGGATAGGTCCAGGGCAATTTCTGAAAAGAACCTTTTGTATAAATCAGAGTCAGGTCCGCATAAATTCCTTTGCCGATATAGATTCTGTGGGTAAAATTTTTACCGCTTGCAAGGACAAACCGCTCCGGCAGCATATATCCGGGATCAATGTTCACATTCCGCATACCGTCGTTTGAAAATTTCTTTTCAATCTCATTGCTGATGATTTTTATGTCCGCCAAAGCCGTCTGTTCCCTCAGTTGCTCAAAGACAAGCATCCGCCGGAAAAGAGGAGTTCCCATTTCACGTTCATAATAATCGGTATAGTCAAATGCCATCCACCGGCTTATCATATCAACCGGACCGAAGTTTTCAGCCAGCAGCCTTGCAACCGGTTCCAAAAGTTCCTTTTCTTTCATAAAAAGCCCGATCAGCAATTTTGCAGGCTTGGGCAACTGGGGAATACTCATATATATATAAGTTGAAAGTTGAAAATTCAGGGATTATTTAAAAGAAACTGAGTTTTTTAAAAAAACTCAGTTTCTCAAACACTTATTTTATCGCTTTTGCTTCCTCAATCAGCATGATCGGAATCCCGTCTCTTATTTCATATAAGAGTTTGCATTTGTCACAGATCAGCCCGGTTTCCGAATCGTTCAGCCGGATGCTGCCTTTGCATCGGGGACATGCCAGAATTTCAAGAAGTTCTTTGCTTATCGCCATGATGATGTTTCCTCCTTACAGAATACAATACTGAATCTCTATTGAAAGTATTCCCGCAGATTGTTTCCCACAGAGTTCACAGAGAATACACAGAGATCACAGAGTTTTTAAAATCTCT
>DZCT01000717.1 GCA_022736535.1 Desulfatirhabdium butyrativorans
TCTTTTATATAATACTATGTTATAATAAAAGATTCTTCACTGCGTTCAGAATGACGCGTACAGGGTTTATCACTTCTTCTACACCACTGCCTAAACATTAAAGGTTTCTCGCAAAGAAACAGAGGCTGATTCTTTTTTATATGTTATCCGATCTCATCCGCATCAATACCTTTTTCCTTCAGCAACAATAATAAACGCCTGACTTTTTCCTCAGCCTGTTCTTTTTCTTTCCGAGCTTGCTCAGTTTCTTTCTGCGCCTGTTCTTTTTCTTTCCGTATATCTTCAAATTCCCTGAGCCATGTGTTGTGCAAAAGAATGGCATCTAAACGGTTCTGGTACAGAAGATAATCCTCTTCGTTTTCCGAAAATCGTCGCAGCACATTCATAGCCTGCCTCATCTCCTCTGTGTCAAGAGGGTCCGGCGGATTTTCCGTATCCGCATTTTTGCCTTCTTTAAGCATGTATAGCCACCGTTCCTTTTCGTTCTTTATGTTCTTGTCCGATTTCCATTTCTGCAATTGGAGAATATGGATCGCAAGATGATCTGTAAGGGAGAGTCCGTTTTTCTTATCAAGCAGAGAGAAATCAAGATGATATGCTTCAGTCCCCGGAAACAGATTTTCATTCAGTATCCATATTGAAATCACAGGGTTCAGTTTTCTGTAATCATCGCCTTCCTGCATCTGAGAATGATATATGCTGCTCCATGTGAACAGAATCCTCGGTGCAAGCGCGGGATGAACGGCAAGCTGTATTTCAATCTGGTAATTTTTGCCTTTCCCGTCCGTTGCTTTCACGTCAACCACCGTGAGTTTGTCCCCGACAAATTCCTTTTCATTGTAGGGATTTTTTATGACAACATCCCGGATCAGCGCGTCTTTCTCCGGTTCCAGGACAGCATTCAGAAAATGGATCAGCAGATTTTTGTTTTCGTCTTTTCCCAAAATGGCTTTGAAAACACAGTCCACCAGCGGGTCTATTTTATGTCGCATTGTTGTTTTTTTCCTGCTCCGACAATAATCGGTGCGTTAAGATTTCTCGCTCCGCTCGAAATGACAAAAAGGTGCTACAAATATTTGGCCTCTACGAGGCTATTTCTCATTTCTCACTTCGGAATCGGCGGCGGCGTTGAGCCGAACAGGCTTGCCAATTCGGGAACCTGACCTGCCGCCGTCCACTGACTCATACCGTCTTTCCAGACCAGCGTTTCCCGTGTGATTTTTGCCGCTTGCACCTGCTGTTTCAAGCCTGCCATATCGTAAGGACCGGCTGACTGACCCCCGACTGCTACATGAAAAGCAACAGCCTGCGGAATCGGCGGCGGTCCGGCTGAGGGCTGTGATGTCTGCTGAGTCTGTTTCATCCGTCATTAAAAGCAACCCACACGGTATATTCTTT
>DZCT01000302.1 GCA_022736535.1 Desulfatirhabdium butyrativorans
AGTTTCCGGGCAAGGATATTAAGCTCTGCTCTGTCCAACTCATTTAATTTTGCAATGATCTCTTTGTCTTTGAGCATCTATTCTCTCCGGATGCCGTTTTTTACGGCATCTTTAAAATCAAAATTTTTCTTTTAGCCGATATCTGCTATATTTTCAATTTATTTTTTTTAAAAAATGCTGACAATCTGACAAGATGATTTAAAATTGACATTTTCAACTGTGAATGCTATTTTCTGTTTTATTTTCCGATGTCATTCTGAACAAAGTGAAGAATTTCCGAGACGCTTGGCTGCGCCCTGATTTGCAAGCGAACAGGAAGATATTTTTCTACAAATATGTCGCTCCTACGGAGCTTTTCAGAAATTCTTCATTCTGCTGAAAGTTGACAATGAATGCCTCGGTTCACTGACATTCATGCTGTTTTTGACCTTGCTATCTCTCAGCTTATGAGGCAGAAAAATGGATGCTATTTTCCTGAAATTAAAAATATTATGGAATGCCTTTTGGTATGCGCTGTTAAAGCAGTACATACAGGCAGGCAAAGAATCTTTTGAGCAGAACAAAGACAAAGAATTATCTCGTGAAATTGCAAGGTATTATCTGATTGACAGGGACAGGCAGGATAGGTTATATCAACGGATTCTTGCGCTTATTTTTCTTGTGATCGGAATATTTCTTATCAGCATAGGATTATACATAAAAGATAACGAGCGTTTTACAGCAGGATGTCTTATTTTAGGGTCGCTTTTATTGTTCGCAGATATATTTATTTATATGGAATTATTAAAAAAATTCTATAAAAATCCTTTAGATGAAGATTTGATAAAGAAATATAATCGCCTGATTTATAAGCCTGAAACTGATGAGAGTCAAAAATCCTGAGACTGACATTTCAATCTCAATCCTGCCGATAAGCCCTTCCCAGCGCGCCCGGCGCGGTCCCGGAAAAAAATTTCAGCACGGCTTTCATCCATACCTTATTCTCCGCCCACATCCGCACGGATTCTTTCTGCGCCAGATACATCAGCAGCAGCGTGAAAATCATCAGCGGGAACGGCGCGACCTGAAAGACCTGCGCGGGAACTGAGGGAAATATGCCCTGAAGATAGATGCCCAGAACCTGCAAAAATGAGAAAAGATATGCTCCGGCAGCCGCTTTTACCGGATGCCAGCCCCCGAAAATGACGATTGCCAGCGCAATCCAGCCCGTGCCTTCCGCACCCTGGGGACGCCCCCAGCCCGGTTTTGTGCAAAGCGAGAATGATGCGCCCGCAAGCCCCACGAGACATCCGCCGCAGGCTGCATAGAGCATCTGTATTTTTTTCGGGCTGATGCCTCTGGAATACGCGGCTTCGGGATGTTCGCCTACGGCTCTCAATTCAAGACCGGCACGGGTTCGGTAAATATACCACCAGCAGAAAGCAATCAGCAGCAGACTGGTGTAAACCGTCAGATTGTGGCTGAAAAAAACAGTGCCGAAAAAGGGAATGTCTTTCAGCAGCGGAATCGGCAGCGGCGAAACCTGCGGTCCCGGCACGCGGGAATAGGAATTTCCCAGAAAATACGCAAGATCACGAGTCATCAGCGTTAAGACAAATCCGACCGCCACCTGCGACTGCCGAAGGTAAATGCTGAAAAACGCCACCGTCGCCGCCACTGTCGCGCCGATCACCGCGCCTGAAAAAAATCCCGCGATGAGGCTTCCGGTTTCCAAAGCGACGGCAAATGCCGCCATTGCGCTCAGTAAGATAGAGCCGTCCAAGGAAAGATTGATGAGTCCGGCTTTTTCCGTGACGGTCTCGCCCAGAGAGGCAAGCACAATCGGCGCCGCGCCGGCAATCACGCCTGCCAGCAGAATACTGATGTCAATTTCGTTAGTCATTTGCAGTTTTCTGATTTCAAGTTTCTCGCAAAGCACGCAAAGTACGCTAAGATTTATTAAAAAACCTTTGCTGCCTTTGCGCTCTTTGCGAGAGATAAAATATCTAATTTCTAACTTCAGACTTCCAAGCCTGCACCGCCAGCGTTGCCAGCACGAGAACACCCTGTATGACGCCGCTTAACGAGGAATCCAATTGCAGCATCATGGGAAGCTGAATGCTCCCCACATTCAGGCAGGCAAAGAAAAACGCCACTGCCGGAATGACTCGGATGTTGTAGTCGGAAAGCATCACCACGAGCAGCGAAAGGTAGCCGTAATTGCTGGAGATAGCGGGCAGAAGCCGGTGATAGACATCGCTGACCTGAATGGTTCCGGCAATTCCCGCTAATCCGCCTGCAAACAGCATTGCCAGCAGGATATATCTGCCGGGTTTCAATCCCAAGAGATATGCGGCACGGGGATTGCTCCCGATGGCTCTCAGATTCAGCCCGATATGCGTATAACGTAGCATCAGCGCAGTCAGTACGACCGCAAGCAGCGCGAGCAGAAGTGCAGCCGGTGAAAATCTCACCGCCGTGAGATGCGAGAGCCATAATTCCGGCGGAAAAAGTTCTGTGCCGCTCATGGAAGCGATGCCGGGACGTTTCCAAAGCCCGAATATCAGCCAGAGAACAATTCCCTGCGCCACGAAATTCATGCCGAGACCTGCGAATATCTCATTCACGCCGCCCTTTGTCTTGAGCAGACCGGCAATCCATGCCCATAAACCCCCGCCCGCCGCGCCCGCGATAAACGCAAATATCAGAAACAGAACGGGCATATTGCTTCCCGCGCCCAATCGAAGCAGATAGGTGGTAAAGACCGCGCCCATCATCATCTGCCCCTCGACGCCGATATTCCAGAGGCCGATTCGGAAAGTGCAGAGAAGTCCGCATGAGCAAAGCGTCATCGGTATCCATGCTTTGATCACATGCCCCAGACGCACCCATGATCCCAGCGAGCCTCTGAAAATGTGATAATACGCCTCCATCGCCGACGCGCCGCTTATCTCAAGAATCAGCGTGGTGAAAGCAAATACCGCAGCCAGCATCACCGCGATTTCAGCAAAATGTCGGAAAAAAGTTTTCATAAGAAAAACGATCCTCCGGAGTGCGAAAATTGTATTTTCGCAAAACTGCAAAAATGCCTATTTTTTATAAGGATGGTTTTGCACTCCGGATCATCAGCCTTGTAGGGCGGCGCGAATCGCCCACCGCCGCACCGAACACGACTCACAATAATTCTTTAATCATGCAAGGTGGGCAGCAAGCTGCCCACCCTACTGTTTTCAGACGGAACGGACACTCTACGAAATCCTGCCTGCAATTGCACTGGCGAGTTCATGGATATTTGTTTCTTCTGTCTTCAGGTCTTTAATGATATTTCCCTCGAAAAAGACCAGCACACGGTCTGCAACCATCAAAATTTCCTCCAATTCCGAAGAAGAAAATATAATGCCGGTGTTCCGCTCGGTGTAGGATTGGAGATGCTCCCAGACCCAGTGCGCGGATTCCGCATCAAGCCCTCTGCCGGGATGTTCAAGGAGCAGCAGCGCGGGTTCTTCCGGAAGAAATGAGAGAATAAGCCGCTGCTGATTGCCGCCGGAGAGCGACTGTACGGGCGTTTCCGGATTTCCCATCACCCGGAATTTCTCAATCCGCCGCTTTGCTTCTTCGGCAGAAGCTGACCGTTTCAGCCAAAATCCCTTCTGACGTTCCAGAAGCGTGAAGTGTTCTGCAATGCTCAGTCCTGCGATGAGTCCTTCTTCCATACGGGAACTCGGCGCAAATATCACGCCCTGCTGCTGAAAGGCATGATAATCTTTGCCGTTCATTTTCATATCCCGAAGCCGGATTTCGCCGTGAGACGGCGGTGTTATGCCCGCGGCAACCCTGAGAAAAAGCTCCTGTCCGCTCCCGCTGAGACCTGCCAATCCCACGATTTCTCTCTGGCGGATGACAACATTGCAGTTTTTCAGACCTGTTCTGCCGCCGGAGGCTGAAACCTGTTCCATGACAAGCAGTTGTTTGCCGGGAAACGCTCCGGACGGAGAGGGCGTATCCGGCGGAAAGCCGAACATCATTTCCAGCAAATATATCGTGTCAAAGGGTTTGCGCATTTCACCGGCAACGGTCCCGTGCCGCAACACCGTGATGTTGTCGCAAAGCAGCGCCACATCTTCTATTTTATGCGATACCAACAGGATGTTTTTGCCTTCGGCAGCGAGTTTCCGCAATGCCTGAAAAAGCCTTTCTTTCTGTTCGCCGGAAATGCCGGTGGTCGGCTCGTCAAGAATCAGGACTTGAATGCCCATTGCCAGAAGCCTGAGAATCTCCAACTGCTGCCTTTCGCCGACTGTGAGACTTCTGACAGGCGCGTCAGGGTTCAGCGTGAAATTGAACTTGCGGCTCAAATCCGATAAGCGCTCGCGGATTTCTGCTTCCCCCTTTTTTAAAGGGGGACCGAGGGGGATTTCTCCCTCCGCCGCAGAAATCCCCCCTGCCTCCCCTTTAGAAAAGGGGGGATTCGGTGCTTTCTGCCCCAGCATAAAATTGTCAAGCACGGAAAGAGACGGGAAATCAAGCGGTTCCTGATACAACATGCCGATGCCGAGACGCGAAGCCTCAGCAGGCCTGCGATATGACGCAGGCGCATCGCCGATTACAATTTCGCCGCCGGTCTTGCGAATATAACCCGCGAGAATCTTCATCAGCGTGCTTTTGCCCGCGCCGTTTTCACCCAGAATGCCGTGAATCGTTCCCGGCTCTATCGTGAGGCTGATGCCGTTGTTGGCTTTGACCGCGCCGTAATGTTTATGAATATTTTGAAGGAGTATTCGCATTTGTTTTTTTAGCCACGAATGAACACGAATTTTTCGCGAATGAAAGAACACGAATGAATTCTAAAAAATATTCGTGTTCCTTCGGTTTTTAATTATCTTTTCTAAAAAATATTCGTGTTTCTTCATTAGTGATTCATTCGTGTCCATTCGTGGCAAAGAACAACAGCAGCATTTACTTCGCGCTGCTTTGCCCGTCCATGCCTTTCAACAATTGCCCCATGTACCAAATCTGCTTATCTGCCGCGGTTTCGCTTTCTTTGACAAACACGCTCCCGTCCTGATAATACAGCGGTCCTTTGAACAGATTCACCTTGCCCGCTCCGAGGTCATTCACAAAAGCATCCAAGGCTTTCTGCGTTTCGGGCGACATTGCGGGTCCCTTCACAAAGCCGACGGTGCTGCTGTCATGGTTGTTGATGTCTTTCCAATCCGGTCCCAGCCAGCGCCATTCGGATTTCCAATTGCCCGCCATCGAAGCTTTTATCATCTGCACATATCCGGGGCCCCAGTTGAAATAAGGAACGCCGAGACAGACATCCCCCGCGCCCTCACACGCGCCTTCGTAATCGTAGGGAATCGCCCAAACTGATTTTCCTTCCTGACGTTTCTGTTTGGCAACGGTCAGGTTTTCGGTGGTATCAAGCCCGGAGCCGATGACATCATATCCGGTGTTGAAAAAGTTCTGCGCCACCTGCGTGGGGTCGGCTGTAACACCGGGTATGTTAAACCAGAATCCGATCCATGTCACCTGAAATTTCAAATCTTCGGGTTTTTTCTTCAGCACATTTTCCCAAGCGTATTTTGCGCCCAAATAAAAACATGCGACAAGGCGCCGGGTTTCTTCGTTAATCAGCGGTCCCAAGTAGCCGATTTTTCCGGTTTTCGTGGTCATGGCAGCGGTAAAACCTGCCATCATTTTGGCATATTCCATTTTTCCAAAGAGATTGGAAAGGTTTTTCGGTGCTTTTCCGGTCAGCACATCATCGCCGGAGCAATGCACAAAATGAATATCCGGGTGCATGACCGCAGCTTCCCGGATCCCGTCTTTCATGTCATCCGAATTGGCGATAATAAATTTTGCGCCTTTTTCCGCCATGTCATCCGCCAACTGCGGAATGGTCACGCCCGGACGATCCGTAGGATTCACCTTGTCAATGTAAATCATTTTTGAGCCGGGGATCATTTTTTCAACATATTTTCCGCCGTCATAATGCGCCTGACTGTATCCCCGGTCATTGTAAGGTCCCACAAGGAGCAGTCCGAAAATATAAGGTTTGTCCGCGTCTGCGGCATGGACTGCCGTAACAGGCAGCAGAGAGAGGATAAAACAGAATATCCCCGCCGTCCATACGATTTTTTTACACATCTTGCACCTCCTGTTGATTGTTGAATTTCTCTTTAAAAAATCATCCCAATCTGATATGTCTTTTATAACGTAAAGAGGCTTGGGGTCAAGAGGGAATATGAATAAAAAAATAACGTTTTTTTATTTCACATAGGAGTTACACAGTTGATCTCGTTCCCACGCTCCGCGT
>DZCT01000303.1 GCA_022736535.1 Desulfatirhabdium butyrativorans
ATGGGCGGTCTGTGGGTGGATTACAATCTGATGAGTACGGTTCCCGGACTGTTTGTGCTGGGCGAGGCGAATTTCTCGGATCACGGCGCCAACCGGCTCGGTGCGAGCGCGCTCATGCAGGGGCTTGCCGACGGCTATTTTGTCATTCCCTACACCATCGGCGGATACCTTGCCGGAACATCTTTTGCGCCGGTGAGCGCGGATGATCCCGCGTTCAGAGACACGGCAAAAGAAGCAGAAGCACGCCTTGACAGGCTGATCTCCATCAAAGGCAAGCGGACAGTTGATGATTTCCACCGCTCGCTGGGGCTGATTATGTGGGATTACTGCGGCATGTCCAGAAACAACGAAGGCTTGGCAAAAGCAAGAAAGATGATTCAGGAACTCCGGGCGGAATTTTGGGAAAATGTGCTGGTGCCGGGCGTGAATGAGGAATTTAACCAGAGTCTGGAAAGAGCGGGGCGTGTGGCGGATTTTCTTGAGTTCGGCGAGCTGATGATTATTGACGCGCTTGCCCGTCAGGAATCCTGCGGGGGGCATTTCAACGAGGCATATCAGACCGAAGAAGGCGAGGCAAAACGGGATGATGTCAATTTCTGCCATGTCGCCGCGTGGGAGTACACCGGCGATGACAAGGCGCCTGAATTTTGCAAAGAGCCGTTAGTTTTTGAAAACGTCCACTTAACGCAAAGGAGCTACAAATAAATGACGACAGCAAAAAACATCAGTCTGACATTGAAAGTCTGGCGTCAGAAGGGGGCTAACGTCAGAGGCAAACTGGAAACCTATCAGGCAAAAGACATTTCCACGGATATGTCTTTTCTGGAAATGATTGACGTGGTGAATGAAAAACTGACCCTTGAGGGACAGGACCCCATTGCGTTTGACCACGACTGCCGGGAAGGAATCTGCGGCATGTGCGGCGCAGTGGTCAACGGCCGCGCCCATGGACCCGAAAAAGGAACGACGCTTTGCCAACTCCATATACGGCATTTTTCCGACGGGGATACGGTGGTGATAGAGCCGTGGCGCTCAAGGGCTTTTCCGGTCATTAAAGATTTGGCCGTGGACCGCGGCGCTTTGGACAAGCTGATTCAGTCCGGCGGTTATATTTCCGCCAACACCGGCGGCGCGCCGGATGCCAACACGATTCTGATTCCGCAGGAAGTTGCGGAAAAGGCAATGGATGCTGCCGCGTGCATCGGCTGCGGCGCGTGCGTTGCCGCGTGTCCCAACGCATCTGCCATGCTCTTTGTGGGCGCGAAGGTATCTCAACTCGCGCTGCTGCCGCAAGGAAAACCCGAAGCCGCGCAGCGTGCGCTTTCCATGCTGAGAAAAATGGATGAACTCGGCTTCGGCGCATGTACCAATGAAAGGGAATGCGAAGCGGAATGTCCCAAAGAGATTTCTATTTCCAACATTGCCCGCCTGAACCGTGAGTTTTTCAAGGCGGGGTTTTTCTCGTCGGTGAAATAATTGGTAGAGACGCACAGCCGTGCGTCTCTACATTACGATTCTCGTTCCCACGCTCTGCGTGGGAACGTCCCGGCGGACATTCGTGTTCCCCAAAATCTTCGTAGGGGCGATTCATGAATCGCCCCTACATTGCGTGGGAGCGAGATTCGTGTATTTAAGCCTGCGGACATTGTATTGCTGCCTTTTGCGAACCCGTATTTCCTGCTTTGACAAAACATGACGGGAGAATGAATATATGGAAGCCAAACCCCTGAAAACACTGATCGGAACAATAAAACATTTTCCGGAATTGTATCTGCATATCCTGCTGACCGAGGAAGACGGCCTTATCGTTGCCCGGTGTCTGGATTTTTCTGTTTCAAGTCACGGTGAAAACGAAGCGGATGCCCTTGCTTCGCTCAGTGAATCTGTAAAAGATTATATGGACTATGCTGTAGGGCGCGGTGCATTTGATGAAATTATTGATCCGGATGATGAAAATCTTTGGAATGTCTTCTGGAAACAGAAATTGAAAGAACAATCTGCAATTATTGAAAAAAATGTCAGAAACATAAAGGAGAAGGGGCTTCCGGAGATATGCTATGCCTAAAGCGATGGAACTGCGAAAAGTTGCCGAAATTTTAAAAGCCTTCGGAATCGAATTTGATTCCAAAACAGGGGGAAGACACTCCGGCAAATTTTTCAAAGACAGCAAATCCTTTCCGGTCAAATCGCACGGGAGCAAAACGATGCTTCTTCCCTATGCGCTGAAAGGATTGATTAAAAAATTCGGCATCCCTGACGACATATTTGACAGATAGCAACTTCCTTTCTGAATTTCCGGGAACATTCCCGGACATAATCCCCGGCACCGCTCAGAGGGGGGTTTTTGCGTATCCGCTCTGAAAACCGGGTCCACCGGTTTTTCAATCGCTTATTTTTCAATATTGAAAAAACAGATTTCTTTTGCTTAATCATCCGAAATAATATATCATACCAAATACTCTGTTGAAAGTATTCTCTGAAAGACCGCAGAAAAAACGCTGTAAAAAAATATTTCCCGCAGAGATCACAGAGAACCCACGGAGAACACAGAGAAAAAACTCTGTGGTCTCCGTGGGTTTTTAAAACTCTGTGTCCTCTGTGGGAAAAAAAAGCTTAATAAAATATCATATAAAACCAAAAGGGATTCGGTATCATATTTTTCTGTGTTTTGGTTACGGGGCGCTGCCTTAAAAAGCCGGCGGCGGCAGAGCCGCAGCGGATATGTTGTTACAAGGCAGCGCCTCACAGCGAGAACTTGTTTCAACTATTTAGCAACAGCGCGGCGGCATACCTTACCCGGGCGGGACAATTGCTGATTACGGCAGTGTCACGGCGGCTGACGCAGGCGGCGATGTTTACATTTGAATATCGGGTAGTGGTGTAGAAGAGGTGACAAACTCTGTCCCTGTCATTCTGAACGCAGTGAAGAATCTCTTATTATAACAGAGTATTATAAAAAATGAGATTCTTCGCTCCGCTCAGAATGACACCCCGAAATCACCTATTCTACACCACTACCCAAAATTGAACAGGAATTTGCAGTTACCCAGAGTGATGGATTGGAGTCTGTGTAATGGCTGTTCAACGAGGTGAGATTTACTTTGTGAACTTGAATCCCGTGCAAGGCAGGGAACAGTCCGGCAATTGTCCCGTGCCGGTTCTTTCCATAGATGCCGTCAACAAACTGCCCCTGGTTGTTACAGTGGTTGTCGGAACAAAAGGTGAGAATATTTCTCATGATTATCCGACAAATGGCCGAATATTGCCGGAAGAAAGCGGATTATCTTCAGAAACAGTCTTTTTGTGTTTTCAAATCCGCTCCCTTGATCCAAAGAGATTTCAAGGGTGTCCGGCAGGTAAAATTTCCGTCAATGCAATGGAAAGAATAGAAGAATCTGTCAGATATTGTTTAGGTTTATAAAACTTTATACCAAATCGCTGTCAGAAATTGACAGGGATGAACAGGATTGACAGGATAACTCTTTTGAAATCCCGAATACCCCTGAAGACCCCTACCTGCTGTTGAGAAATTGAGACAGTCAGGTCATGACGTTCTGACAATACAGGAAACCGGAAAAGCGGATCAGTCTGTTGCGGATGAAGATGTGCTGACTTTTGCCGCGGAAGAAAACCGTATCTTATTGATATTGAACCGGAAACATTTTATAACCTTGCATAAAATCAAACCGTATTGTATGCTCATTTGACAGAGATTTTAACGCCCTTGCAGAGCGGATACATGAGGTGATTCAGAATAGCTTGAATTTATATTGAAAATTAATCAGAATTAATCGTCCGTCGCAATAACGATTGTGAAAAAATGAAAACAAAGCGGGTATCCCCGCAAACAAAAAAGGAGGCTGTTATGTCTAAAAGGTATGCGTTTTTTTCAGTTTTTAAGGCAATGGCGCTGATGTCCGGATATTGGAGAAAAGCAAACTTTTTCAAATCTGTTATGATTGCAGTCATCATCGCAGTCGGTTTCGGGTGTTCAAGCCTTTACGCCCAAAACTGGGACACAGCCTTCGGCAACCCCGGAATCGCCGGAGATGTCAAAGCCCTTGCGGTTGACGGCAGCGGAAATCTGTATGTCGGAGGAAATTTTACAACCGCCGGGGGCGTGAGCGCGAATAGGACCGCCAAATGGGACGGCTCGGCATGGAGCGCCCTGGGTACCGGATTGAACGGCATTGTCTATGCCCTTGCGGTTGACGGCAGCGGGAATCTGTATGCCGGGGGGAATTTTACAACCGCCGGAGGCGTGGGAGCGAATAAGATCGCCAAATGGGACGGCTCGGCATGGAGCGCCCTGGGGACCGGAATGGACAACGCTGTCTATGCCCTTGCGTGTGACGGCAGCGGGAATCTGTATGCCGGAGGGAATTTTACAACCGCCGGGGGCGTGAGCGTGAATTATATCGCCAAATGGAACGGCTCGGCATGGAGCGCCCTGGGGACCGGAATGGACAACGCTGTCTATGCCCTTGCGTGTGACATCAGCGGGAATGTGTATGCCGGGGGGAATTTTACAACCGCCGGGGGCGTGAGCGCGAATTATATCGCCAAATGGAGCGGCTCGGCATGGATCGCCCTGGGTACCGGAATGAGCAACGCTGTCTATGCCCTTGCGTGTGACATCGGCGGGAATCTGTATGCCGGGGGCATGTTCGCGAATTATATCGCCAAATGGGACGGCTCGGCATGGAGCGTCCTGGGGACAGGAATGGACTCCTGGGTCTATGCCCTTGCGTTTGACAGCAGTTTGAAGCTGTATGCCGGGGGCATGTTCGTGACCGCCGGGGGCGTGAGCGCGAATAGGATCGCCAAATGGAACGGCTCGGCATGGAGCGCTCTGGGGACCGGAATGAACAACCATGTCTATGCCCTTGCGTGTTACGGCAGCGGGAATGTGTATGTGTATGCCGGGGGGCAGTTTACAACCGCCGGGGGGAATACATCAAATAATATTGCCCGGTATGGCTTTGCTGCCGAACCCACAACACAGGCAACCGCCGTGAATTTCACATCTGTAACCGATACTTCCATGACAATGAACTGGACAAACGGCAGCGGCGCAAACCGGATTGTGCTGATGAAAGCCGCCAGCAATGTTGATTCAAATCCTGCTGACGGAACGAGTTACACGGCAAATGCGGCTTTCGGTTCCGGTTCCCTGACCGGAACCGGCAATTACGTTGTGTATAAGGGCAACAGTAATTCTGTCACCGTCACCGGACTGACCGCAGGCACAACCTATTTTGTGGCTGTTTATGAATACAACGGCTCCGCCGGAACGGAAAATTATCTAACTTCCATTGCCCCGGCGACCGGCAACGCCACAACTGCCGGATGCAACTGCACTGATACAGGCGTTACCGGTATTCCGCAGACGGAGTGCGAGGCATTGGTTGCGCTTTACAACAGCACCGACGGCGCAGGCTGGACAAATAAAACCAACTGGAATACCTCTTCTGCCTGCGGCGCTTGGTACGGCGTTACGGTTTCGGCGGGGCATGTTACTCAGGTAAATCTTAATGGCAATAATCTGATCGGTACGATTCCGGTTGAATTGGGAAATCTCAGCAGCGCGGCTAACCTTGTCCTGTCTGACAATCAACTGACCGGCACAATTCCCAATTTTAGTCAGGCAAGCTTGAAGATTCTTACTCTTGATCAAAACCAACTGAGCGGCCCAATTCCGAATTTCAATCTGACGAATTTGAACAATCTTTATCTTAACCATAACAGCCTGACCGGAACTATCCCGAATTTCAGCGGAATGCCGAATCTTCAATATCTTTGGCTTAACAATAATCAACTGACCGGTGCAATTCCCAACTTCATTCAGCCTCTGGTGTATCTGATTCTCAGCAATAATTTATTGACCGGCTCCATACCTGCTTACAATCTGCCCACGCTTACCAGACTTGCACTTTCCGGAAATCAACTGGACGGTCAGATTCCGGATTTCGCTCTGCCTGTTTTGGATATCCTTCACCTTAATGGAAATCTCTTGACCGGAGATATTCCTGCTTCATTTGCAAATCTGACAAATCTCAGCAATACAGGCACGGATTTAGGTTACAACCTGCTCAGACCGATTTCCGATCCCGGGTTAAACACGTTTGTCAATTCAAAAGACCCGGACTGGGCAGCCACGCAGACCATCCCGCCGACAAATTTGGGGACAGCAGACATTACGGCAAACAGCATCAAGGTTACATGGACGCCCATTGCCTACACTGCGGACGGCGGTTATTACCGTGTCAAATATGCCACAACGTCCGGCGGA
>DZCT01000718.1 GCA_022736535.1 Desulfatirhabdium butyrativorans
AACGGTCATGGGATTTTGCGATGTGTCTTTGGGACCGGTCGCATAAACGCCTTCGGCATATTCTTTCGCCACTTTGATAAAAGTGTCGTCTTTTACGCCGTCATCGGAAATAAAGACCGTATTCATTTTCTTTTTCCGCATTCCCATGACAAGCTTCGCGGCTTCGGGATGATAACCGCCGTATATCACGGCTTCCGCGCCTGATTTTTTGATTTTCTGAATCACGGCCGAATAATCCACCGCGCCCGGGGTAATGCCTTCATAAAGCACCACTTTTGCTTTGCCGGATGCTTCAAGGAATTTTTTGGCAAATTCAGCCAGACCTTTGCCGTAATCGCCTTTGTCATGCAGTACGGCGATTTTCGTGAATTTCAAAGTGTTCAGGGCAAATTCCACTTCCAATTTTGCCTGTGCGTCATCCGATGCGATGGTTCTGAAAAAATTGGGATAATTCCCGCTCTGGGTCAAATCCGGGTTGGTTGCCGAAGGCGACATGGCAAGAATTTTTGCATCCTTATAAATACCCATAGCGGATTTGGTCGCGCCGCTACAAATATGTCCGATCACGAGCGGCACTTTTTCGGACAGCAGCTTGTTCGCCGCGTTGGTGGCTTTTTCCGGTTTGCATTCATCATCTTCGGGAACAATCTGAATCTGTTTTCCCATCACGCCGCCCTTTGCGTTAATTTCCTTGACCGCCTGTTCAACGCCTCTCAAACCCGAAATCCCGTAAGAGGCAAGGTCGCCGCTGTGTGCGCCCGCCACGCCGAATTTCACGGTTTCCTGAGCCGCGGCTGTCCCTGCCAGCGCAAACAGCGCAAACACTCCCGCAACTGCCGTAGCGAGCAGCCTTCTCACAAAAGTCTTTTCCATCATACGCTCCTTTTTCTGTTTAAAAAAAATTGTCAAAACAAACTTACTCCTATTTATGAAATATTATAATAAGATAGCTGAAGAGTCAAGAAAGAACTTCTCTCAGTTTTCCTATTATTTTTTTTATAAGAAAATCAGTGTATTCAGGGCAAAAAAAATCCGGCTTGCCTGTAATATTCTGAAAATCCTGCCGCAAAATTTTATTCCGATATTTATTTCAAAAAAAAATCTTGTATCTTCATGCGGTTTCTATGTATAAAATGAATTTTAAAACTTGCAGGAATCAGGCGGTGTCCGACAGGGGCAGGGCAGCTAATTGTCATTTCGAGCGGAGCGAGAAATCTTTTCCGTCCGGCAGAAAGATTTCTCCTCACTCCGTTCGTCGAAATGACAGAGCGGGGGCGTTCGTCGAAATGCCGCGACTTACGGTAGGGCGGGATTACGACCCCGCCGTCTGTGAAACACATTAGACCTCTTTCAAAAGTCAAGTTTTATCCAATAAAATCAAGTGAGCAGCTC
>DZCT01000719.1 GCA_022736535.1 Desulfatirhabdium butyrativorans
AACCGGATGTTCTTTCCATTCCCATCTTCCGGGTTCGACAATCTTCAGTCCCTCAAACAGTTCTTTTTTTGCCTGAAAGAGACATTTGAGAACCGAGATCAGCAGGGATTTCCCGAAGCGCCGGGGGCGGGAGAGAAAGTAGAACATGCCTTCGTCTGTCAGCCGGAGGATATGTTCGGTTTTGTCAACATACAGGCAGTTGAATGTCTCGAATGTCTCGAATGCCTGTATGCCGACGGGAAGTCGTTTGAGTGATGACATGGCGGGTTTCTCCTTAATGGGTCAGAGGTACGGGGTTCGAGGTCAGAGGCGTCGCCCCGAACCCCTGACCCCTTACCCCGAACCAATTTGCTATTCCGCAATCGGTATTAAAATCTATATATACGGATTGGAAATCGTCAATTTGTCGCTGATTCGCAGACCCTCCTGCATATCTTCGGATAAAAAATATTCGCAGTTCATATCCAAAGCGCATTGGATATGAATCGAATCGTAGGCGGAAAAACGGTATTGTTCACAGAGTTCGTCAGCCTTCAGAATGACAGACGGTGTTATCGGCAGAGGATTCCAGATTTCAAGATAACGGATAAACCTTCTTCGCACCTCATTGCTTACCATAGCTGAATATTTCCTTATCATCACATTCCTCCATTCGGAAATCACCTGAACGGAAATACGCCCTCTGCCTGTGCTGATGAAAAATCTGTAGAGTTCCGCTGAAATGTCTTTTTTCACTATATCACTGCTGTCGTGCATATAGATAAAGATATTCGTATCCAGATAACAGACGGCGTTGCGATATTCATCTTTCATTCATTTCCCCCCGGGTGAGTCTGTTTTCAGACCAGTTCAGAGGAAAAGCAGGATGATGATCGGCATAGCGCAGCGCCTCGGAGCGAAAGTCTTCCGTGTCTGCATTCGCAGTTTCCGATATTTCATGTTCAAGCTGTTTTCGCAGAATAATGATCAGAGACTCCAGTTCGAGTTCGTCATTTCCTCTGATTCCCAGCGACCTGAATGTTTCTTCTTTTCCGATGACTGTAGCTTTCAACATCTTCTCCTTTTCTGTTCGAGGTACGGGGTTCGGGGTGGGGTTCGGGGTACGGGGTCAGAGGCGGCGCCCCGAACCCCTGCCCCCCCTCAAGGGGGGATTTCAAGTTCCGCTCCCCGCAGAATCCCCCTTTTGAAGGGGGGCAGGGGGGATGTTTCCGCAATTACATTCCTGTAACGCACTGCAATGCCCGGATTGCTGTTTTGAGATCGCCTTCAAGCAAAGCCTGCACCGCGTCTTCCAGTCCGATTCTGCCGTCGCCGGTCAGGTCGTACAGGTTCACATCATAGTCAATTTCCGTGCGGATTGCAGCCCCGCCGAACACACTGCCGTCAAACT
>DZCT01000720.1 GCA_022736535.1 Desulfatirhabdium butyrativorans
AAAATTTTGCTTGACATTCCGAAAAAGCAGATATAGCAAGGACATATCTGTCGTAAGAATATCCTGAAACTCACCTCAGCAAAATCGGACTGGCAGTTCATTTTGCACCGTTTTTCCCTTCTTTTGTTACTGAGCGACGGTGACTGCTGACAAATATACACCGCCGTCTGCGGATAATGCAAGAAATGATACGGCAGATTTTTTTCGCCGATATGTAAACATTTTGCCCTGTTTTTCCTTCTTTTTTTACTGAGCGACGGTGACTGCCGACAAACTGACTGCGGATCATATCCGAAATGATACGGTATGTCAGACCTCCGAAAGTGATGAATGCCCTGCCCGGTGCGGCGTGAAAAATGAGCCGACGGGAATCAGAATTCGGAATGTCCGGGCAGAATGCGGAATATTTGGAGTTTGGGATACCGAAAAGAAGAGCGGGAATTTTTTTTCAGCCGATATGTAAAAAAATAATCCCTGCGCTTGTATAAAGGTAAGAGGGAGCGGGGATTCCGGTTTTTCCTGAAACTGAAACAGAATTCACAGAAAAGGATTAAATTAAGATATGGTAGAAAAAGAATTTATGAACCGTATTGCAAACGGACAGGAGGACATTCTCCAGCAATTTCTTGATCTGCTCGGTGCGCTGGAAATTGCTTATTGCATCATCGGGGGACTGGCAGTGAATGCTTATGTCGAACCTGTTGTGAGTCTGGATCTGGATATGGCCGTTGCCGCGGATTCCATAGACAGACTGAGCAGAGCGGCAAAGCAGATGATGTTTACCTTAAAAGAATTTCCTCACAGCCTGAATCTCAGCACCCCCCGCTCCGATCTGAGAATTCAGTTGCAAAGGGATCCGCGCTATCAGTCCTTTATCACAAATGCGTCAAACAAGAATGTAATGGGATACGAAATGAAGGTGGCTGCGCTGGAAGATGTGATACAGGGCAAAATATGGGCATATTCCGACGAACAAAGGCGCAAAAGCAAGCGGCATAAGGATTTGGCAGATATATTCCGCCTGATTGAATCCTATCCGCATCTGGAGGATTTATTGCCGGAATCGCTCAAAAAGATGTTGTAAGAAAGCTGATTCGCCTCTCCGAACAGGTCATGAGGTTTCTGGTGAGTGCGGAATGTCGGGGGCTTACGAGGCTGAAAAGAAGATCAGATTTTTTTCACCGATATGTAAAAAAATAATCGCTGCGCTTGTATAAGGATACAAAAAGGGCAGCAAATCGCTGCTGAACGATCTTCAGCAGTCGCTGGAGGTTCCGGAAAACATTGCCGTGACGATTATACAGGTGATGATGATTAAAAACCGGGGATAAGCGACCTGCAAGCCGCCCGGCTCGGACGGAGACAGTGAGTCTGAACCGAATTTTTGAAA
>DZCT01000304.1 GCA_022736535.1 Desulfatirhabdium butyrativorans
CGGGGTTCGCAGGCTCACCCCGACCTACATTTTTCTCTTAACTTAACGGCATTGATGCTCCGCGTGGGAATGTAGAGCGGCACGGGCTGAAAACAGATAAACCCGCTTTACTTTAATAACTCCTGAAATCAAAACAGTTTAATTTTTAATTAATTATCAGGGAGGTATTCTTATGATGATTACAAGAACATTGCCGACTTATTTCGGAAAGGGTTTCGGATGGGCAGACCGTGAATTTGCCCGTTTGCAGAACGACATGAACCGGCTTTTTGAAAATACCTTCAGCAGAGGGCTTTATTCGCCTGTGAGGAGCGTTTTTCCGCCGGTAAATCTCTATGAGAATGAGGAAAATATCTGTCTGACAGCAGAGCTTCCCGGCATGGAAGCAAAAGATGTTGAAATCAATGTGGAAGCAGACAGCATTCTCATCAAAGGCGAGCGGAAAATCGAATCTGAAGGCAGCGATGTCGCCTATCATCGCCGGGAGAGAGAAAGCGGCTCTTTCAGCAAGAAAATCACGCTGAAAACCCGCATTGCAACCGACAAGGTTTCAGCAGAGATGAATAACGGCGTGCTTAAAATTACGCTGCCCAAAGCGGAAGAAGCAAAGCCCAAAAAAATTGATGTCAAAGTAAATTAACCGCAACTTCATCGAGGAGGTGATTCCCATGACAGATAAAGCCCTGCTGGTACAGGATAAAAAAGAATTGGAAACTAAAGGCGAACTGACCAAAACAGCCCCTGTTTTCACACCGGCGGTTGACATATTTGAAAATAAAGAAGCATTGATTCTGGTGGCGGATATGCCGGGTGTGAGCAAAGACGGCGTTGAAATTCATATTGAAGACAATCAGTTGGGTATTCGGGGACAGATTGCCGCTGAAAATCTCGGAAGTCCCCTGATTGAAGAATATCCCACAGGCGATTATATGAGAACATTTACGCTCTCGAATCTGATAGATCAGTCAAGGATCGAGGCAGGCATGAAAAACGGGGTGCTGCGGGTGGTGCTGCCCAAAGCCGAGGCGGCAAAGCCGAGGAAAATCACGATCAACTGATTTTATCTCTCGCTTCATCAGTAAAGCGGGTTTTATACTGAATCTCTATTGAAAGTATTCTCTCATTTTTTTTCCCACAGAGAACACAGAGAGGAAAAGACCGCAGAGGACACAGAGATTTTTTTAAAAACTCTGTGGTCTCCGTGGGCTTTTCTTCTAAGAGAAAAATATAGCGGACAACATCACCGAAATGTAGAAATGTAGGTTGGGGTGAGCCTGCGAACCCCAACACCTGCCGGATGGTGTCGGGGTTCGCAGGCTCACCCCGACCTACATTTCCGCTATATTTTTCTCTTAACTTAATGCCATTGGGGCGTAACCCCGCCCTACCGGCATCTTTTAATTTTTGATAGCGATTTAGTATAAGTACACAACGAACAGTTTTATTTAACTTTTTCGCTTTGCGCCCTTTGCGGGCTTTGCGAGAAACTCTTTATCTCTCGCTTCATCAGTAAAGCGGGTTTCAAACCCGCTTTACTCTGCGAACTTTGCGGGCTTTGCGAGAAACTTTTTATCTCTCGCAAAGAACGCTAAGAGCGCAAAGAGACAGAAACAGATTTCGCCGACATGCCCCTATTTCTCACTTCTCACTTCTCACTTTCAACATCTGCTCATGCAGACGCCCGGCTCTCAGACAGAATGTCTCCAATTTGGCGTTGATAAGCTGGGGAAAAGGCGAGCCGTCGCTTTCGATTGCCAGAAAAGGCAGGTCTTCCACATCGCTGAGAATTGCCCGAAGCTTTTTGTTTTCCGGGTCTGTCGCCAATTTTCCCTCCCGGTTCATCGCCTCGGAAAGAATTGCCTCTGACATGCGGTTCGGCATACACCCGAAAGGACCGATGGCGATCACGCCGCAGGAATGCGAGGCCACCTCAGCCAGCGAACTGCCCACCGTCAGCACCGCCTCGCCGGTCAGATTGGGAGAGACATAAGGCTTGGCATTGTCAATGACAGACTGAATGCGGAGCGGTTCCGTATGCACCAATCCCGAACGCGACAAGATGGCTTTGATGCGCTTTTCCGAACGGCTCATCACCTTCTTTTTGATGATATATTTCAATTTCTCCGATGCCGTCATGGTGTAGTCCACAAGCCCCTTGTCAACGAGATAATCGGAATACAGCACCCACTCGGCAATGGGCGAACAGATGGTCGCAAAACCTTTTTCCGCCAATGTTTCCGTGAGATATTGGCGCGAAAGCGAATCCCGGCGCACAAAAATTTCTCCCATCAGTGAGACAGTCGGCACTTCTTCGGGAGACCGCTTGAGAGGAATCCGGCTCAGACATTCCGCAGTCCTGCCAAGCTGATCCTCCACCCGTGAGAAATTCCCGTATTCCAGTTCAAACATCACCGAATGCCATTCTTCGTCAAATATCTTCATTGCTTCTCCGCTGTCCGAGGCGTTTGCCAGCAGCATGGAGCGAATGTCTTCCATAATATCGGCGATGAGAAATCCCCACCATGCTTTTTCATGAAAGGTGTTGCCCAATCCCGCATAGCTGTTTTCCGATGTGAGCGAAAACAGCGCGACATTCGGAATCTGATGTTTTTTAATCAGGTCTTCCATAAAGACATAATACTGACCGAAACGGCAGGGACCCGATGCCGTGACCATGAAGTAAATCAGCACTTCATCCTTGCGTTTTCCGTTGTGAATGTACTTCAGCATCGTGCCGGTGGTGAGAATCAGGGGGAGACATTCTTTGCAGGAGGTGTTTGCACGCCCCAGCTTCAGCACGGCTTCATCTGCCGGAAGACTCGCTTTTGCCCTGAAACCCGATGCACGGAACACGGCAGCCAATGCTTCTGAGGAAAGCTTTCCCATAGACGGGAGCAGAAACGTCACTCTCGGATGGTTAAGGGGCAATTCTTCTCCCGAAGAAGTAATGACTTTCGGGACGCCCTTGTTCAAGACCGTCCGGGCAGGCTGAAATTCGGAATCCTGCGGCTTCAAACTGAAAAGCGGAAATCGTTTCTCATCAAATTTGAAACCGCTGTTTTCCGTTTTCAAATCTCTCCTTTCCAGCAACTGCCGGTAGGCAGACACAATGTCTAAGAAAGCCTCGATGCGGGTTTCCAAGCCCGCGTCTGCCGTGTGACTGTCCAATTCAAGCGTGAGAGAGGGCTTTCTGCCCATGATGTCTCTGAAATAGCCGACAACAAAGGAATCGGGACCGCAGGAAAAGTTGGTGATATAGGTACCGAAGAGCTGCGGATGCCGCTGCACAATCCTTGCCCCTTTGATGATAAGCTGTCCCATGCCCCAGTACATGTGCCGCTTGATTCTTTCTTCATCCAACTGAAGGAAATCAAAGGGAATAACCTGAACGCCTCGTGAGGCTAATTTGTGCGGAATGCCCATGTGCGCTTCCTGCACAAAGCCGTTGTAGGGACGGGCAAAAAGCACCACAGCGGTCTTGTCCGGTTCTTTTTCCAAATCGGCAAGCGCCTGTTTTCCGAGTTGTCTCATCTCCGTCAGGCAGGCAGTCTGCTGAGTCATTGCTTTTTCAAATGCCTCCTCTGCGGCTTTTCTGCTCACCCCCATCTGAACCGCAGTTTTCACCAGCGGCTCGCGCGCGGATTCCAGTCCCTGAGTCAGATCCAGCAGGGGCGTCAGCACTTTGACTCCCTTTTTTTTCAGGGCTTCTATTTCTTCTCTGAAAGTGGTCCGCAGATAGAATGTCTCTCCCTGAACAAAGGGACAGACCTGCGTTGTCGTGTAGCCGTTCGGAACCGGAATCGCCTTGAAATGCGGGAGAAAGATGAAGTCCGGCGGCTTCTCGGCTGTCAGCAGCGAGTAAAAAAAGCCGTGCGCCAGTTCCGCCGGATAGCAGAACGCCGAACCCCGGCGGTCAATTCCTCTGCCTGAAGGCGCATCCGGAACCGCAAGACCAAAGCCTAATTCGCTGAAAAAGTTTGAATAGAGCGGATAATAAGTATTGACAAGAAAACTTCGGTTGATGCCCACACGTTTTCGGGAAGACTCGGAAGATGAAGGCGGCACGCCGTATTTTTCAAATACAAGTCTTTGGCGGACACGCACCAAATCTAACTTTTCCACCTCATAGCTGATGTCGTAGCGCAGATTGTAGTATCGGTTGCACGCGCCGCCGAAAGGATATTTTTTGCCTTCAATCTCAATCATGGCGATTTCGCAGCGCCGGTCGCATTTCTCTTTTCCGCCCCCGCATACAAAGGATTTTCCGTATCTGACTTCACGGTTGACCAGCGTTTCCAGATCAAAAGACTTTTCCTTCATCAAACCCGAGTCAATGCGCTTTTTGATTTCCAGCGCAACGCCGTAAGCGCCCATCAGCCCGGGTTCGGGCGGCACAATGATCGGCTTGCCGGTCAATGCCGCCATCGCAAGAGGCACCGCCCGGTTGTAGCACACGCCGCCCTGCATGAATACTTTTGTTCCCACCGGACGGTTTCCTTTGACCCGGTTGGAGTAATTCATGCAGATGGAGTAAACCAAGCCTGCCACAATGTCTTCATGTTCCACACCTTCGTGAATGGCGTTTTTGATGTCTGAGGAAATAAACGCGGCGCACTGGTCATTGAAGTTGGGCGGCTTTTTTCCTCTGAGCGCGACATCTGCAATGGCTTCCATTTCCACGCCCAGCGTTTCTCTTGCGGATTCCTCCAGAAAAGACCCGGTCCCTGCCGAACATGCCTCATTCATGGCATAATCAGACGGAACGCCGTTGGTGATGTAGGTATATTTGGCATCCTGTCCGCCGATTTCAAACAGTGTATCCACTTCAGGATCAAAATGCACGGCTGCTGTCGCGTGCGCGATGATTTCATTGATAACGCCGTCTGTCAGCGCATGAAGCCCCGCAATCTGTCTGCCGGAACCGCAAACGCCCAAGCCTGCGATAGAAATTGAAGCCTGCGAATCCAGCTTTGACTTCACCTGATCGAGCAGAGAGCGGTAGCAGGCGCGGGATGCGCCTACCGGATCGCCGTTGGTCCGCAGATACACGGACGCCAGCAGCGCGTTGTCGTTTTTCCGCATCAGCACGGCTTTGGTTGTGGTGGAGCCGACATCCAAGCCCAGAATACACACATCTCCAAGCTGCACATCGCCGGTCTTGACGGTCTTGAATTGCACCATATTTTCATATTGCTGTAGCGCGGAAAGCGTGTTGAACGATTTGATTTCAGAGCGAAATAATGATGTTTCGCTGACCGGCGCGGTTTCATGTTCCAATGCCCAGAGCGCGGTTCCCAATGCCTCAAAATAAGGCGCTTCTTCGGGAACAATCAGACCGGGAATTTCCTGACGGAGATATTCAATCATCATCCGGTTGCGGGCTGTGCCGCCCATGATCATGATATTTCGTTTTTCGACTTTTTTCAGGAGTTCCAGAATCTTATTCGCCATCATCAGGCAAAGTCCGGCAGTGACTTTTGATTTGGGAATGCCTTTGTTGGTGGCGTGCGTACAGTCTGACTTGCAGAAAACCGAACATCGCCCTGAGACACGGTGCGGTTCTTCCGTGACCGCCCACTGTGCAGCCTCTTCCAGCGTCACATTCATCCGGCGCAGTTGCTGAAGAAAAAATTCGCCGGTCCCGGACGCGCATTTGTTGCCTGTCAGCACATTGGAAATGCTGCCGGCGCGGTTCAGCGCATAAACCATGAATGTCTCGCCCCCGGCAGACACCACCGCAGGACAGGAGACATCCGGAGGTTTGAGAAATCGGTAGGCATATTCTACGGCTTCGGGTTCGGGGATCGAGGTCAGGTTTACGAAATTTCGGAATCTCCTGCCGGTCGCCGCAATTCTGTCATAAGAATGAAGATCAAGTTCTTTTACAACAGAAATAAGGGTTTGTCTGAGGTTTCCTTCGTGGGGATGAAGAGAATATCCGATGATTTTCGGTTTTATCTCTTCTCCGATCCGCGCCAATTCCACCTGAACGGCGGATATGGTGGAGGCGCCGAGACACAGCCCCAGCGTTCTGAAGCCTTCACGAATATTTTTTTGTTCAATATCTTTCCTGACCATTTTGTCATCTCTTATTAATTACATAAACAGTTCAAAGTTCAACGCGGGGCAGTTTCCCCGCTGCCGCCTCATATAATCTAGGGACGAAATAAAACATTTCAGGGTAGTGGTGCAGAAGAGGTGATTTTCGGGGTGTCATTCTGAGCGGAGCGAAGAATCTCATTTACAGAATACTCTGTT
>DZCT01000305.1 GCA_022736535.1 Desulfatirhabdium butyrativorans
CAATATGAGCCATGAAATCAGAACGCCCATGAATGCGGTTATCGGCATGACAGGTCTGGCGCTGAAGAACGATCTGACCCCCAAGGTCCGCAATTATCTGAATACCGTAAAAAAATCTGCGGATTCCCTGCTGTCGCTGCTCAATGATATTCTGGATTTCTCCAAAATTGAAGCCGGCAAACTGGACCTGGAGTTAAAAGATTTTCAACTGCATGATCTGATGAACAGTCTGGCAGACATGTTTTCTGTCAAAGCGGCGGAAAAAAGCATCGAACTGATAATATCAGTCGAACCGGATGTTCCCTGCGCGCTCATCGGAGACGAGCTGCGCATCAGCCAGATTCTGATCAATCTGATAAACAATGCGCTCAAATTTACAGAAAGAGGCGAAGTCATTGTCAATGTCGTCAATGTCGTCAATGTTGTAGGTTGGCCCCGGCTTAAAACAGACCTTGCGAACCCCAACAATGTCAATGTTGCAGGTTGTCCCCGGCTTAAAACAGACCTTGCGAACCCCAACAATGTCAATGTTGTAGGTTGGCCCCGGCTTAAAACAGACCTTGCGAACCCCAACAATGTCAATGTCGCAGGTTGTCCCCGGCTTAAAACAGACCTTGCGAACCCCAACAATGTCAATGTCAGCCAGGATTTGCAGAATTTGCAGGATGTCGAAGGCGTAATGCTTCAGTTTTCGGTCAGAGATACCGGCATCGGAATCCCGGCAGAAAAACTTTCCGCTCTGTTTGAAGCGTTTACGCAGGCTGATGCGTCTGTGTCCCGGCGATTCGGCGGAACCGGATTGGGTTTGAGTATCAGCAGAAGGCTGGCTGAGATCATGGGCGGGAAAATGTGGGCGGAAAGCATTGCCTGCAATGGCAGTGTTTTTTATTTTACGCTGAATCTCAGACGGCAGTCTGAAGAAAAAGAGCGCAAACACATACTGCCGCCTCTTCTTCAGGGAAGGAGGGTGCTGCTGGCAGATGACAACAGGGCTTCACGGAAGATTCTGGAAAAGGTGCTGAGGTCTTTCAGGCTTGATGTCAGTTCTGTCAGTTCGGGAGAAGACGCTTATCAGAAACTGCTCCTTTCCCGCCGTCCCCCGCAAGCCGGCTTCGGGCAGCAGGAAAAGCCTTTTGATTTGCTGATAATGGACCGGTTTATGTCCGGAATCACCGGTATTGAAATTTCAAAAAGGATCAGCGATGATCCGCATCTGAGCAGGATCCCCGTCATTCTGACGACAGCAGATATTTATAAAGACGAAAGCGTTCAGGGCGCCGAATACGGGAGTGTTCATTCTTTTCTTTCCAAGCCGGTGAAACAGTCCCTGCTCTTTGATACGATTATGGATGTTTTGGGACATGAGCGCGGACAGCCTGTTATGAGAACGACCGCGTCGTCTTATAAAAACGGGAGCCGAGGGACCGAAGCAAAGCGGAACAGCAAAGCTTATGAAGAAATCCGAGGTGCCCGGGTTCTGCTGGTTGAGGACAATGTTATCAATCAGGAGGTGGCAAGGGAAATTTTAAAGACTGCCGGCGTGATCACAGACATTGCCGGAAGCGGAAAAGAAGCGCTGAAACGGCTGGGGATCGGCAGGGACGGAACCGCCTCGCCGCCTCTTCATTTTTATGATGCGGTTCTGATGGACATTCAGATGCCGGATATGGACGGATTTGAAGCCACAAGGCGGATAAGGGGAGGGGTGAGAGGTCAGAGGTCAGAGGTCAGAGGCGATGCCTCGAACGATAAACAGGTTCGGGGTATGAGGTACGAGGTCAGAGGCGACACCCCTCACCCCTCACCCCTCACCCCGAACCCGGGCCCCGTCCCCATCATCGCCATGACCGCCCACGCCATGAAAGGGGACAGGGAAAAGTGCATTGAAGCCGGAATGGATGATTATGTTGCCAAGCCCATTGACGCGGACCAGTTGTTTTCCGCATTGAAACGGAATATAAAATATCGGCGCGGAAATCCCGCGCCCGCGTCAAAAACGCATCCGAACAGCGAATCCCCTCTTCCCGATGCGCTTCCGGGAATTGATATTGCCTCGGCTTTGAAAAGACTCGGCGGAAATCAGAAACTGTTCAGAAAACTGCTGAAAGAATTTGTAAAAAATTACAGCTCTGCCGCAGAAACTGTCAGAAACGCGCTGAACAGGGGAGATATGAAACAGGCTTCGGAACTGGTACATACGATTAAAGGCGTTGCGGGAAACCTTTCGGCTGACAGGCTGTATGAGGCAGCAGGCAAATTTGAATCAGGCATCATACACAGAGACACGCCGCATTTTGAAATATTGTCGGATAATTTTGAAACCGCGCTGAATCAGGTATTGGAATCCCTCAGAACTCCGGATCGGAGCAGAGCTGAAAAGAAAAATATTCCCGCTGAAAGAGCGGAAAACCCAAGCCCGGATAAAGACCGCTCAGATGCGGAAATCAGGCTGCTGTTAAGCGAACTTTATGAGCTGATTATAAAAAATGATCCTAAAGCCGAGACATTTCTGCTGACGGTAAAGGCCCGTCTGTCAGATGTCAGTTACCTGCAAGAACATCTGAAGATGATGGAATATCATATCAGTTGCTTTGACTTCAGGGCTGCGCGGGAACGCCTTGCTGCCATCGGAAAAACTATAGGCATTCCGTCAGATAAAAGATAAATCAGTTTTGAATTGAGAATTGAGAAATAGGAAGTGTTCACTTCTCAATTCTCACTTCTCAATTCTCGGAGGCATAAAAAACGATGATGCCGCACTCATCAGAAGATAAATCAGAAGATAAAATTGCTGCTGTCCGATGGGGGATCAAATGGAAGCTCATTTCGCTGATGAGCATTTTCATGATGATTCTGGTGGCGATACTGACCTATATTCAGATTTCCTCTCAGAAAAAACTGCTGGAAAAAGAATTGGACAAGCGAATCGCCATCATGAAGGAAAACCTCATCGAACGCGGAGAAAGTTTCATTGCCAATCTCGCGTTGCAGGCGGAAGAACATATTGCAGCCTTTAATTTTACCGCGGCAATGGAAGCGGTGAAAGACAGAGCCGCAACCAATAAGGAAATCAAATATGCCGTGCTGAAAAACGCCGTGGGTTCGATTCTGATTCATACGGGGCAGTCCGAACTCTCCGCAGAAAATCTGAGTGAAACAGAGAGAGAAGCCCTGCTTGCCAGCAAAGTGACCAAGGCGGAGCTGATGGAAGAAGGCGGAACCGTCATTGAAATCATCCGTCCCATACAGATCAGCACAGAACCCTGGGGGGTTCTGCGCCTGACGTTCACCCTCAGACATCTTGACAGAGAAATAGAAATTTCAGGGAATCAGATCATCAAAGAAATCAATATGATGATCTTCAAATCCGTATCAACCTCGCTGGGATTTATGGCTTTATGTTTTATGATTGTTTTTTTTCTTTCCGCAAAAGTGACAAAGCCGCTCATCCATCTGGCTTATCTTGCCAAAAAGCTTTCCAAAGGCGATTTTTCCGTGTCTCTGTATCTGCCCGAACTGCGGCAGAACCCTTCGGGCGACGAAGTGGGCATTCTTGCGGAAACTTTTGCGGAAATGAGCCTTGCCCTGGAAGAATCCTATAAAAAATTGGAAGAATATAACAAAACCCTTGAGCAGAAAGTGGCAGAGAGAACCGAAGCGCTGAACATGAGCCTTGCGGAAGTTGAATCCGCCAACAAGAAAATCACAGACAGCATCCGCTATGCCAAAATGATTCAGAAATCCCTGCTCCCGGATCCCGACAATATCAGAACTTTTCTGTCGGAAAGTTTTTTTATCTGGATGCCCAGAGATATTGTGGGCGGCGATTTTATTTTTACAGATTCTTTTGAAGACGGATTTATTCTTTCGGTCATTGACTGTACCGGACACGGCGTTCCGGGCGCGTTTATCACGCTGATTGCCTGTTTCGGACTGAAAAAAATCCTGTGGGATGAGGGCATACGGGACCCTGCCCTTATTCTGAAACGGCTGAATTTTATTGTCAAAACCACACTCCGGCAGGATACGGATTATGCCTTTTCCGATGACGGCCTGGACGCGGCAATCTGTTTTATAAGACCGGGTGCCGGAACACTGACCTTTGCCGGGGCAAAGCTTTCGCTGTTTTACGTTTATGAGAATGAACTGACGGTCATTAAAGGGGACCGGAAAAGTCTGGGTTACAAAAAATCCGATTTGGCATTTAATTTCAATAATTATAAACTTTCGCTCAAAGAAGGAATGTCATTTTATCTGACAACCGACGGCTTTGCGGACCAGTTGGGCGGCACACACCGCCGGCGATTCGGTATTCGGAGTTTTCAGGAATTGCTGACAGAACATTCATCTTTGCCGCTTGAAAAACAGCGTGGAACTCTGCTGGAGGCTTTTTACGGACACAAAGGTGAAAATGACCGGCAGGATGATGTCACGGTGGTCGGGTTCAGGCTGTAAAGGGCGGGTTCGAGGTCAGAGGTCAGAGGTTCGGGCCCAAGCTTAAAACAGATCCTTAAAACAGATCCTTAAAACAGATCCCTCTCACCTCGAACCTCGAACCCCTTACCCCTTACCCCGATTTCAGGTAGGATAATGCTACCGTCAAATACTCTTTTCACCCCATTGACGCATCCGTTTAATTTGTGAAATAACCATGAGGGCAGATAAAGCAGCACAGCATGGCGGGCAGCAAGCTGCCTGTCAGGGAAGGGCGCCGGCGTGGCAGGTTGGCCCCGGCTTAAAATAGAGCTTGCGAACCCCGACATTGCAACATTGCTACACGCAACTCGTAAATCGCCCGGCTAAAATCAGATGCAAATCGCTTTTAAGGAAATACTGATGGACAATGTGATACTTTCTTCTGCAAAAAAAACAGAACTGAGCAATTCCCGTATCACCGTTCTGCTGGTTGACGATCAGGACTTTATCGGAAAAATCGTGGGCAGGATGCTGGAGCCGGAGCCGGACATAGATTTTTATTATTTCAAAAGCGCCCGGGAAGCCCTGAAAACCGTAAACAGCATTTCGCCGACGGTGATTCTTCAGGATCTGGTCATGCCTGAAATTGACGGTCTGCACATGGTTTACTATTTCCGAGCCAAAAAACAGACCCGGCGCACGCCCCTGATTGTGCTGTCTGCGAGCGAAGACCCGAAAATCAAAGCCGAAGCCTTTGCGCTCGGCGCCAATGACTACATGGTCAAACCCCCGGACAAGATTGAACTGATTGCACGTATCCGTTACCACTCTCAGGCATACACCCACCGGATTCAGAGAGATGAAGCCCATCAGCGTCTGGAAGAACGGACCGAGGAACTCAAACGCATCAACGAACAACTGCTGGAACAGATCGCGGAACGGAAACGGGCAGAAGAAGCCCTTCAACTGAGCAAAAAAAAAGCCGAAAAAGAGCGGGAAGCCGCAGAAGCCGCCAACAAAAAAATCATGGCCAGCATCCGGTATGCCAAAATGATCCAAAGTTCCCTGCTGCCGAATCCGGAGAATATCCGAAGTTTCCTTCCTGAGAGCTTTTTTATCTGGATGCCCAGAGATATTGTGGGCGGCGATTTTATTTTCACAGATTTTTTTGAAGATGGATTTATCATTGCGGTGATTGACTGCACGGGTCACGGAGTGCCGGGCGCGTTTATGACCATGATTGCCTCTTTCGGACTGAGAAAAATCATCAGAGACGAGGGCTTTCATGATCCGGCAAAGATTTTGCAGCGCCTGAGTTTTCTGGTCAAAACCACACTTCAGCAGGATACGGATTACGCGCTTTCCGATGACGGGCTGGATGCGGCAATCTGTCTGGTGAAACCCGCAGACAGAACCCTGACCTATTCAGGATCAAAGCTGCCCCTGTTTTATATAAATAATGATATTCATGATAAGCAGGTGCATATAATTAAAGGAGATGCAAAAAGCATCGGTTATAAAAAATCTGATTTGAAATTCAGCTTTACCAATCATACAGTAACAGTTGACCGAAAAATATCTTTTTATCTGTTCAGTGACGGATTTACAGACCAGTTGGGAGAGAAAAACGACCGACGTTTCGGCACCCCCCGTCTCAGAGAACTGCTGAGGGAAATCTGTGAAGCACCTTTTGAGGAACAGCGCATGAGGCTGCTTGAAGCATTCAACAACTATAAAGGCGAGAACGAAAGACAGGATGATGTCACGGCGCTGGGCTTCAGTCTGTCTCGGGAGTGAGAAGTGAGAATTGAGAAGTGAGAAGTGAGAAATCAGATTCT
>DZCT01000306.1 GCA_022736535.1 Desulfatirhabdium butyrativorans
GCAAAAGCCGCAGGCAAAACGATTCTGTCCGCAGCCGAGGTGTATGAAATCCTGAGCGCGTACAACATTCCGGTTGCGCCCTGGCGCATGGCAGCATCGGCTGAAGAAGCTGAGAAAGCCGCGGCGGAAATCGGATTTCCGGTGGTCGTCAAGGCGGATTCGGCAAGCGTGGTGCATAAAAGCGACATGGGCGGCGTTGCCGTGAATCTGAAAGACGGGGCTGCCGTGAAAGCCGCGGTAAAGCAGATGTCAGACAGGCTCAAGGCTGAGGATTTGAAATTTTTCATTCAGAAATTCATGCCGGGGGGAAAAGAAGTGATTCTCGGCGCAAAAGCCGAACCCGGTCTGGGACATCTGATGATGTTCGGACTCGGCGGCATTTACGTGGAAGTGCTGAAAGATGTGGTCTTCAATCTTACGCCGGTAACAAAGTTCGAGGCGGAAGAAATGTTGGATTCCATAAAAACCGCCGCCTTGCTGAAAGGCGTCAGAGGCGAAAAAGGCGTTGACCGGGCAAAACTTGTTGAAACCGTTCAGCGGCTTTCGCAGTTGGTCGGCGATCTGCCGATGATTCAGGAGATGGACCTGAATCCGGTGATGGCTTACGAATCCGGCGTGTTTGTCGTGGACTCACGCATCGGGATATAGATACGGGGTTCGGGGTCAGAGGTGAGGGGTTCGAGGCGCGCCTCTGACCTCGTACCTCTGACCTCGAACCTCTGACCTCGAACCTCTGACCTCCTTTAAAAATCCTATTTTTTCTGCTTGTAAAATCAAACGATATTGGATAAGTTGAAAATCAAAATCAAAAACAGTAGGGTGGGCAGCTTGCTGCCCACATTACGCAGAAATTTCATTTTTACACCCCCGGATGAAATGGAATGAGGATCATGGGAGGACGAATGCAGAATCCTGAAGCAATTTTTAAAATTATCAAAAACAACAACTGTCCCCTTTATGAATTGGATGATGAGTTCAGATTAAAAGGACTGGCGCTGTCAGTGGAAGAAAACAAAGCGACCTGCATCACACTTGCCGCAGATATGAAAGAAGTGCTTGCGCTGTGCAAAACCATTGAAGCATCCGGCATCAACAACAATAAAGAAGCAACTTTTGATTGCAGCGGCTGCACAGGAAAGATACGGCTGATATATGAAAAACCGGGAGATGCTGTCTTTAAAAAAACCGGCAGCCCTGACAGCAGCGTCAAAAAACATGACGACGATATCAGCGCAACCGCCAATCTGCTGAGTAATTTTTCAATGTTTCAGGCCCTGGACAAACCCAGCATCAAAGATATTGTTTCTTCTCTGAAACTTAAAAAATTTCCGCCCGGACATCTGATTATCAGAAAAGGGGACCCCGGCATCAATCTTTTTATTATTGTATCCGGAAAAGTTGAAATATTGGGCGATGACGAACTGACCATCACATTTTTAGAAAAAGGGGAAGTGTTCGGGGAAATGAGCCTTCTTTCCGGCGAGCCGGTGGGGGCTACAGTAAAAGCAGTTGAAATCACAAAGGTTTTATTTATCAGCGGTAAGGATTTCAGAAAAATATTAAACCGTTTTCCTTCGCTTCAGATGTATTTTGCCCGGCTACTTGCCCGACGTCTGGCGCAGACAAACATTGTAAGGTCTGAAGAATTTGCATCAGGAATGGTGGGAAAACTTTCCGAAATGCCGCCCACGGAATTATTTCAGACGCTGCATCAGAATCAGAAAACCGGCATACTGAATCTGATGCAGTTATCCAAAGGATCCGCAGAACTGGTTTTCAGAGACGGCGAACTGATTCGTGCAGTCTTCGGCGAAAACTCGGGACAGCCGGCTTTTTTTGAGCTGCTGAAAGAAAAGGAAGGCAGATTCAAATTCATTCCCGGTCTTTCCGCACATCAGGCAGAAGGAAACCCCATAGCAGATTTCATGTGGCTTCTGATGGAAGGCTTGAACAAGATAGATGAAGATAACGGAGATTGAGGGGTTAGGTAGTGGTTCGGGGTTAGAGGTGAGGGGGCGCGACTTGTTCTCTTACCCCGAACCTCTGACCGCTGACCCCTCACCCGGCGCAAGCCCGCACATCGCTGTCAGCACTCTTCCGAGACTGATGCTTCTGCTCCGTTCCGTGCCGCCCTTTAGATTCAGAGGAATGCCGTGCTTTTCTGCGAGAGGATAAAGAGGATAAAGATGTGAGACACTCTGAAAAAATCTTCATTTTCAATCAGCTTGTCCTCATAACGATGAAACGAATTTTTAGCCGTTCCCTCCGGGCGGTTATGCAGTTCGTCAACCATTCTGAGGGTGACGACCGGCTGATTTCTTTATTGAATCCGTTCAACCCGCCTGCCTTCGATCTCGACGATCATTCTGTCATTGTTCATTTTTTGCCCCCCTCTGCTGTGTCGGTTTATGTTCCGGTTCGGAGACCTTCAGTCGTAAAACGATTTTGCAAACCGTCTGCTGTCCGTCATTCCCCAAATCTCTTATTATCTGTTTAACATCTGTATCTTTTTTGCAGATTCGGGTCAAGGAAAAAGAGGGGAAGGTGAGGGGTACGGGGTTCGAGGTGCGGGGAATCTACAAGGATTGTGTCTAAGCAAGGATTTCCGGATCGCCGAGAAATCCCTGCTTACACCAATTCGCTTTCAAAAAACAGTGTTTTCTGTGTCTGTTTTTAGCCGGGGCGCTTTTCAGGCGGTTTCAGCAATTCAAGCGATTTGAATCTGTTTTCAGCCCGGGCGCTTTACGGTCTGAAAAGACCGATTTTTGAAAGCGAATTGGTATTACACATAATCCTTGCAGATTTCACCCCGGGATTTTCAGGAGTTCGGAATCAGGTTACTGTGCCGCTGTAATTTATCCGGTTTGCCGCACCCAGTTTTCAATCATCAGTCCCGGAATACGCCTGAAATGTCTGTCATCCGTAACAAGAATCAGATCATGGACCAGTGCGGAGGCCGCAATCAGAATATCTGAATCCTCAAGAATTTCACCCTGCTGTTTCAACTCGGCATAAATCGCGGCGGCCCTGTCAGGAATAATACGTCTGTCAATTTCCAAAATTTCATGATCTTCGCAAAAGGCTTCAAAAATTTTGGTCTTACGGGCGGCATTCACAGCCAGAAGTCCGCGCCTGATTTCATAATACGTTATCGCACTGACAAAAATTTCTTTCTGATCACGTTCCGCTTCTTCTGCTCTGCCGAGAACGGTTCTGTTTTGCTTCAAAACAGCGGAAACCGCATTGGTGTCCATGAGATAGCCCATTCTTGTCAGATTCCAGTCACGGCTTCGTCGAATATTCTGATCTGATCCCGGCTCAGATCGTTCAGCATTCCGGCAGCCATGTGTAGCGACATCAGTTTTCTGAGACGCTGTCTGAGGCTGTCATCCGGCATTTTGTCAAATTCATCCCATGTCAGTCCTGACATCACCTCTGCCAGATATGCAACTGTTTCCTCTTTGTCAAGCTCTTCCTGATAAATGCTTTTCTCTGTCATCAACTGTCCGACCATACCCGCAATTCGGGAGCGTAAACGGTTTTTTTCATTATAATCATACATATATGCGCCTCCTTTGAGGGGTTTTGTTGAATGCGAAATGTAAAACAGGAGATTCGGTCTGCATGGGTTGAATATAACCGGTTAACATTCTGACAGCAAGAGAAAAATCCGAACCCGATTAAACGTGAGTTCGACGTAAAAATTTAATTTGAAGTCGTAATTCAAATTGGGGTGCGGGGTGCGGGGTACGAGGTCAGAGGTCAGGGGTGTCTCAAATTGGGGTTCGGGGTACGAGGTGAGGGGTCAGAGGAAAAACCGTCATGCTCTTCCCCTGACCTCTGACCCCTCACCTCTCACCCCCTCGTCCATCTCGCCGGCGAGCAGGGAAGAAAAGGGGTCAGGGGTACGAGGTAAGGGGTCAGAGGAAAAACCATTTTGCTTTTCCCCGAACCTCTGACCTCTGACCCCATATCCAATCCCTTTCATCTCGCCGGCGAGCAGGGAACGTCTGAACTGACAACAGTTTGTATCAAAAAGCGTCCAATCCCTTTCATCTCGCCAGCGAGCAGGGAACGGTATGCTTAAATCATAAAATGAATTCAGGTGGTTGGAAACCGATTTTCGGAAACCCCGATTTTCAAGCCCTGTTTCTGATTTCAGCATACCGTATTTTTTTGATGCAGAAATAAAAAAGAGCAGTAAAACAGATAAGTTGTAAAAAACCGGAAACCGCCCCCTTTTTCGGAGGCTTTCCGGAATTTCGCTTATTTTCTTCATAATCAGACAGTTACAGACCGGACAAATATGCTGCTGAAAAATATTGTCAGTATTTTTCAGATAATATAAACGTCCCTGTCTCTGCTGACTTCGCCCTTTCCGACAATCACGACAGAGCCGATGCAGTGTCCGCATAAAACGTACAGCCTCACACTGTCCTCATCCTCGGAACCTGCTGAATATATTCTTTCCGTAATGTTGTCAAGCATTTTTTTGTCCGAAATTGCCGCTCAAATGAATTGACAGTTATAAGATAAGGGCTTATTGTTTTTTTGTTCGGTTTGATTTTTAATTTTCCGGAAAAACAGTCCGGGTGAAGAAATCAGCTTATAAACAGGCATATTATGAGTTTCATCTGCTTTAAAGAAAAAGCCCGGCAAAATCTGACTGTTGCAGAATGGTGTTATGAGAACGGTCATTACGATGCCTGTTGCAACCGGGCTTATTATGCCATGTATCATGCGGCGGTTGCGGCTCTGGCCCGTGAAAACATTTTTCCCTCAGAGACTCACATCGGTCACGGATGGGTGCAGACGCATTTTGTTACGCATTTTTGCAACAGAAACAAAATGTTTTCGAGATTCAGAACCTGTTTGCAGGATGCTCAGAAAATAAGAGACATGGCTGATTACAGACCCGAATTGTTAAACCGTAAAAAAGCAAAACAACAAATCAGCCGGGCAGGAGAATTTGTCAGAGCAATATTAGCGGAGCAAGAGAACAATGATGAATTTTAAACAGAAAGAAGTTCTTGAAAGCATCATTGCCGAGTTGCGGCAGAAATTTCCGGAGGTACGGCTGACAGGAGTTGAGGAACTCAGCCCGCATGAATTCTGGGTAATACTGACCGAACCCGATGACGAGGAACGGCAGCTTGCACTGGATGCCTTGCAGGGCGAACTGGGGACAGATGCGCTGCTGAATTACGGCGTGAACTTTCATTTTATGCCCGCCGGCGGCATACTATAGATTCCGGATAAGCGTCCCCGAAATAAATTTAGGGGCTGAAAGCTCAAGCCTGCTGAAGCAGGCTGATTTTTCCGAGGCTGACGGTTTCCATACAGCACGCTTGAGCTTATAGCCGGGCGATTAATCGCCCGGATCGCTAAAAAGGATTATGATCAAATATCACCACATCGCCGGTGACAGGCGAGCGGTAAATTAATTTTTTCGCTTTTCCGTGAAGCGCATGGGCAACGGAGAGATAAAGCCATATCGGCCCCTGCCCTGTCAGCACAACCTCGTTTCCCTGCCCTGCCTGCTGCTGCGCTGCTTCGATATACGTCGGCAGGTCTGAAAGTTTGGCGGTGTCGGTATAAAATGAAGAAAGATCAATGAGAATCATAAAATAGTTATCCTACATTTTGACGATGGGCATCCAATATTCATAACTCCCGGTGATGTTAGATTTATGATAAAGCTTGACCGGAATCCAATGCACAAAAAACGCACCGACCAATGTTGCCGCCTGCACAGGCCCCGATATGAACAAATGAACTTCCGTATATCCGGCTTCATCAATAAAACGCCGCTTCCGTTTCAGTATATTCATAAAATTTTCAATATCTTGAGGGTTATTTATGCCGTTCATGTTGAGTTCTTCGATGGGCATATTCCACCCCTGTATTCCGAAAAAAGATTCCACAGAGTTCCTGATAGAATCCGTAGCGGGCGTGAGCGACAAAGCGAGCGCCACCGGATTGGAGCTTTTCACGCCTTGGTGTCGTTTGAGCAATTCCTGAAAATCCTGAATCGGCGGCGTGTTCTTGCAGAGTTCCCTCAACTGTCTGTTTTGTTTCCATAAGCGATATGCCGCAAAAGAAGAGGCTGCGAAAGTAAACATGCCGATAATATTTGCGGTATTTGCCAATACTGTCCAAAAATCCATGTTTTTTTCCTATTTTTTAGGTGTGATACCGATTCGCTATTGAAAATATGCAGATGATTTCAACAGGGATATCCGTGAGA